>NZ_JBHVYK010000036.1:20988-75325 GCF_042880855.1 Streptomyces sp. NPDC058291 | reverse complement strand
GTGCTGGTGCGCCGGTCCCGGGCTGGTGTCCTGCGCCTGAAATTCCTAGGTAGTTCTGGCCGAGTTGCGGACAGTCAACACGCCTGGTCGCGACCGGATTTGGATCGCCACGACGAGGCGGATCCACCGACGGATTGCTGGCGCAGGACACTAGTGGGCCGCCGACTCCCAGTCCGGGCCGGCGCCCACCGAGACGCCCAGCGGGGCCCTGAGGCGGACGGCGTCGACCATCTCGCGGCGGACCAGTTCCTCCACGGCCGCCCGCTCGCCGGGGGCGATCTCCAGGACGATTTCGTCGTGGACCTGGAGCAGCATGCGGGAGGTGAGGCCGGCCTCGCGCAGCGCGCCGTCCACCTTGAGCATGGCGATCTTGACGATGTCGGCGGCCGTGCCCTGGATGGGCGCGTTGAGGGCCATGCGTTCGGCCGCCTCACGGCGCTGACGGTTGTCGCTGTTGAGGTCGGGCAGATAGCGGCGGCGGCCGAACAGGGTCGCCGTGTAGCCCGTCGCCCGTGCCTCGTCGACGGCGCGGCGCAGGTAGTCCCGTACGCCGCCGAAGCGCTCGAAGTAGGCGTCCATGAGGGCTCGGGCTTCGCCCGCGTCGATGTTCAGCTGCTGGGACAGGCCGAACGCCGACAGCCCGTAGGCCAGGCCGTAGGACATGGCCTTGATCTTGCGGCGCATCTCCGCGTCCACCGCGCCGGGCTCGACGCCGAAGACCTGGGAGGCGGCCGTGGTGTGCAGGTCCTCGCCGGAGGTGAACGCCTCGATGAGGCCGGCGTCCTCCGACAGATGGGCCATGACCCGCAGCTCGATCTGGCTGTAGTCGGCCGTCATCAGCGATTCGAAGCCCTCGCCGACGACGAAGCCGCGGCGGATGGCCCGCCCCTCGTCCGTGCGGACGGGGATGTTCTGCAGGTTGGGGTCGGTGGAGGACAGCCGGCCGGTCGCGGCGACCGTCTGGTTGAACGTGGTGTGGATGCGGCCGTCGGCGGCGATCGTCTTGATCAGGCCCTCGACGGTGACGCGCAGCTTCGCCTGCTCGCGGTGGCGCAGCATGACGACCGGCAGCTCGTTGTCCGTCTGGCCGGCCAGCCAGGCCAGGGCGTCGGCGTCGGTGGTGTAGCCGGTCTTGGTCTTCTTCGTCCTGGGCAGACCGAGCTCGCCGAAGAGGACTTCCTGGAGCTGCTTGGGCGAGCCCAGGTTGAACTCGTGCCCGGCCGCCGCGTGCGCCTCCTTCACGGCCTGCTGGACGGCGCCGGCGAACATCTGCTCCATCGCCTCCAGGTGGGCGCGGTCGGCGGCGATGCCATGGCGCTCCATGCGGGCCAGGAGGGCGGAGGTCGGCAGTTCCATGTCGCGCAGCAGGTCGGTCGCGCCGACCTCCTCCAGCCGGCCCCGGAAGGCCTCCCCGAGGTCGACGATCGTGCGGGCCTGCACCATCAGGGCCTCGGCCTCCGCGCTGTCGTCCGCGCCGAAGGCGAGCTGTCCGTCGGCCGCGGCGGCGGGGGCCAGCTCGCGGCCCAGGTACTCCAGGGACAGCGCGTCCAGGTCGAAGGAGCGGCGGCCCGGCTTGACCAGGTAGGCGGCGAGCGCGGTGTCCATGAAGACGCCGGCGACGGACCAGCCGTGCTCGGCGAACACGCGCATGGCGGCCTTGGCGTCGTGCAGGACCTTGGGACGTTCCTCGGCGGCGAGCCAGGCCGCCCACGCGTTCTCGTCGGTCTCGTCGAGTTCCGCCGGGTCGAACCAGGCGGCGGCTCCGCCGCCGGCGGCCAGCGCGATCTCGGCGACCGAGCCCGCGCCCAGCGCCCAGGCGCCGACGGTGGCCACGCCCAGGGTCTGCGTGCCGTGCTCGGCGAGCCAGCCGGCCAGCTCGCCCGTGGCCAGCACCGCGCCGTCCAGCTCGACGCCGGCGGTGATCACCGGGGTGGTCACGGCCTCCTCGCCGCCGGGGTCGACGGCGAACAGGCGCTCGCGCAGCGAGGGGTTCCTGATCTCCAGGGTGTCCAGGACCAGCGCGACGGCCGTGCGGTCGTAGGGGGCGCGCTCCAGTTCGGCGACCCCCTTGGGCAGCTCGACGTCGCGGACCATCTCGGTGAGGCGGCGGTTGAGCTTGACGGCCTCCAGATGGTCCCGCAGGTTCTGCCCGGCCTTGCCCTTGACCTCCTCGACGCGCTCGACGAGCTCCGCGAACGAACCGAACTGGTTGATCCACTTCGCGGCCGTCTTCTCGCCGACGCCCGGGATGCCGGGCAGGTTGTCGGACGGGTCGCCGCGCAGCGCCGCGAAGTCGGGGTACTGGGCGGGCGTCAACGCGTACTTCTCGAAGACCTTCTCGGGGGTGAACCGGGTCAGCTCCGAGACGCCCTTCGTCGGGTACAGCACCGTGGTGTGCTCGGACACCAGCTGGAAGGAGTCGCGGTCGCCGGTGACGATCAGGACCTCGAAGCCGGCGGCCTCGGCCTGGGTGGCGAGGGTGGCGATGACGTCGTCCGCCTCGAAGCCGTCGACCGCGAACCGCGAGACGTGCATCGCGTCGAGCAGCTCGCCGATCAGCTCGACCTGCCCCTTGAACTCGTCGGGCGTCTTGGAGCGGTTGGCCTTGTACTCGGTGAACTCCTCCGAGCGCCAGGTCTTGCGGGAGACGTCGAAGGCGACCGCGAAATGCGTGGGCGACTCGTCACGCAACGTGTTGGCGAGCATGGACGCGAAACCGTAGATCGCGTTCGTCGGCTGGCCCGTCGCGGTGGTGAAGTTCTCCGCGGGCAGCGCGAAGAACGCGCGGTACGCCAGCGAGTGCCCGTCCATGAGCATCAGGCGCGGGCGACTTGCGCCGGTGGGGGTGTCGGTCTTCTTCGCTGCTGTCTCTGCCACGCCCCCGATCCTGCCACGCCCCACTGACACTCGGCTCCGGCCGCCACGGCCCGGCCCGCGAAGCGGCCCGCGCACCCCGCGCCGCGCCCCCGGCACCGACGTCCCCGTGCACGCGCGGACGAGGGCACCCCCATGTCCGCACGCCCGGCCGCGCCCCGGCCCGCTCCCCCGCCCACGCCCCTGTCGGCGCCCGCCGACGCGAGCTCTCCCGCCCGCAGCCCCCGGGCCGTTTTCGTGAGCAGGACCACACGGGATCGTTGTCGGCGCCGCGTGCGAGGATCGCCGTGGCGGCGCGCACGGCACGCGGCCCACCCGGCAGGTCGAAGGAGAGTGCCCGATGGCAAGCAAGCCGCCCAAGAGCGATCCGGTCCAGGACGCGCCGCGGGTCGCCGAGCCCCAGCACGCGGCGGCGGGCCTGCCGGCCGTCGGACACTCCCTGCGCATCGCCAGGCGGCAGATGGGCGTGAAGCGCACCGCGCTGACGCTGCTGCGCGTCAACCAGAAGGACGGCTTCGACTGCCCGGGCTGCGCGTGGCCCGAGCCCGAGCACCGGCACGCCGCGGAGTTCTGCGAGAACGGCGCGAAGGCTGTCGCCGAGGAGGCCACCCTGCGGCGGGTCACCCCCGAGTTCTTCGCCGCGCACACCGTCGCCGACCTCGCCGGCCGCAGCGGCTACTGGCTGGGTCAGCAGGGCCGGCTCACCCATCCCATGTACCTGCCCGAGGGGGCCGAGCGCTACGAGCCGGTGACCTGGGAGCGCGCCTTCGACATCATCGCCGAGGAGACGGCGGCCCTCGCCTCCCCCGACGAGGCCGTCTTCTACACCTCGGGCCGCACCAGCAACGAGGCCGCGTTCCTCTACCAGCTCTTCGCCCGCGAACTGGGCACGAACAACCTGCCGGACTGCTCCAACATGTGCCACGAGTCGTCCGGCTCGGCCCTGATGCAGACCATCGGCGTCGGCAAGGGCAGCGTCCTGCTGGAGGACCTCCACCAGGCCGACCTGATCATCGTCGCCGGACAGAACCCGGGCACCAACCACCCCCGCATGCTCTCCGCCCTGGAGAAGGCCAAGGCGGGCGGCGCGAAGATCATCAGCGTCAACCCGCTGCCCGAGGCGGGCCTGGAGCGCTTCAAGAACCCGCAGACCCCGCAGGGCATGGTCAAGGGCGCCGCGCTCACCGACCTGTTCCTGCAGATCCGCATCGGCGGCGACCAGGCGCTCTTCCGCCTCCTCAACAAGCTCGTCCTGGAGACCGAGGGCGCGCTCGACGAGGCGTTCATCGCACAGCACACCCACGGTTTCGAGGAGTTCGCCGAGGCCGCGCGGTCCGCCGACTGGGACGAGACGGTCATCGCGACCGGTCTGACCCGCGAGCGGATCGAGGAAGCCCTGCGCATGGTGCTCGCCTCACGGCGGACCATCGTCTGCTGGGCCATGGGCCTCACCCAGCACAAGCATGCCGTGCCCACCATCCGCGAAGTCGTCAACTTCCTTCTGCTTCGCGGCAACATCGGGCGCCCGGGCGCGGGCGTGTGCCCGGTGCGCGGCCACTCCAACGTGCAGGGCGACCGCACCATGGGCATCTTCGAGCGGCCGGCGCCGGCCTTCCTGGACGCCCTGGAGAAGGAGTTCGGCTTCGCGCCGCCGCGCGCCCACGGCTACGACGTCGTACGGGCCATCCGCGCGCTGCGCGACGGCGAGGCGAAGCTGTTCTTCGCCATGGGCGGCAACTTCGTGTCGGCCTCCCCCGACACCGAGGTCACCGAGGCGGCCATGCGGCGCGCCCGGCTGACCGTGCACGTGTCGACCAAGCTGAACCGCTCGCACGTCGTCACCGGAGCGCGCGCCCTGATCCTGCCCACCCTCGGACGCACCGAGCGCGATCTGCGGGGCGCCGGCGAGCAGTTCGTGACCGTCGAGGACTCCATGGGCATGGTGCACGCCTCGCGGGGCTCTCTCGCGCCCGCGAGCGCGCACCTGCTGTCCGAGCCGGCCATCGTCTGCCGGCTGGCCCGCCGGGTGCTGGGCGAGGACAGCGCGACGCCGTGGGAGGAGTTCGAGCACGACTACGCGACGATCCGTGACCGCATCGCGCGCGTGATCCCCGGCTTCGAGGACTTCAACGCGCGCGTGCGGGACGCCGACGGCCGCCCCGGCGGCTTCACCCTCCCGCACGCCCCGCGCGACGAGCGCCGGTTCCCCACCGCCACCGGCAAGGCCAACTTCACGGCCGCGCCGGTCGAGTACCCGAAGCTGCCCGAGGGCCGCCTGCTGCTGCAGACGCTGCGCTCGCACGACCAGTACAACACCACGATCTACGGCCTCGACGACCGCTACCGCGGCATCAGGAACGGCCGCCGGGTCGTCCTGGTCAACGCCGAGGACGCGCGCGTCCTCGGGCTCGCCGAGGGCGCGTACGTGGACCTGGTGAGCGAGTGGGACGACGGCGTGGAGCGGCGCGCGCCGGGTTTCCGGATCGTCCTCTACCCCACCCCCCGGGGCTGCGCCGCCGCGTACTACCCGGAGACCAACGTGCTGGTCCCGCTGGACGCCACGGCCGACACCAGCAACACCCCGGCCAGCAAGTCCGTCGTCGTCCGTCTGGAACAATCGAGCACCGACTGAGCGTTTGCTCAGTGACGCCGGATGTGATCGACGAACGGAGCCGGGCCCGATGGGCGAGCAGCAGCACGTGAAGTTCCCGCAAGAGGTCATCGACGAGTACGCCGCCCTCGGCATCGACATCCTCGCCCTGTTCTCCGCCGGGCACCTCGGCTCCCGCATGGGCGTGCAGATCGTCGAGGCGTCCGCGGACCGCGTCGTCGGCACCATGCCCGTCGAGGGCAACACCCAGCCCTACGGGCTGCTCCACGGCGGCGCCTCCGCGGTCCTCGCCGAGACCCTCGGCTCGGTCGGCTCCATGCTGCACGGCGGCAGCACCAAGATCGCCGTCGGGGTCGACCTGAACTGCACCCACCACCGCGGCGTCCGCTCCGGTCTGGTGACCGGCGTCGCCACGCCCGTGCACCGGGGGCGCTCCACGGCCACGTACGAGATCGTGATCAGCGACGAGGAGGGCCGGCGTGTGTGCACCGCACGGCTGACCTGTCTGCTGCGCGACGCCCCCGCCGCCGGGAGCTGACGCCCGGCACCCCGTGCGGTGACACCCGTTGCCCGTCACCGCCCCGGCTGCCTGGCGTCGCGGGCATGACGTCGGTGGGCCCCCCGGGGGGCGGCAGCGACGGCAGTGCTGCTCAGACCGGCCCTGCCGGCGGAGGCGACACCGACGGGCGTGACGCCGACCGGAGCGACGCCGGCGGGGACGGCGACGGCAGGGGCGGAGACGGAGACGGCGACGGCGGGGACGGCGGGGACGGCGACGGCGGCCTTACGCGGCGACGCTCTCCGGGCCGTCGTCACGGCCTGCCCCGTCCTCTCGGCCCGCTCCGGCCCCGCCACGCCCACCGCCGGCCCCGATGAGCCGTGCCCCCCTTGCGGCGCCGAGTCCGCGATCCCACGGACCGTCACCCGACGACGTACACACCGCGCACGCAGCGGGAAGGCAGCAAGGCACGGTATTCGCCGATGAGTTGGCGGACCGTCAGGGACGCGAGAGCCGCGAGGCCCGCGTCGGCCGCGAGGCCCGCGTCGAGCGGTTCCGCCCCCGCGGGCCTGTGAAGGGCTCCTGGCGGTGAACGGCATGGGCGCGGTCGAGCCCGGCGACGGCCCCCGTGGCCGTTCTCCGCGGGCTCCAGGGCTGCCGCCCCCGCCACCCGTTCGCTCGGCCGCCGCTTCGCCCCCGACGCCGGAATGCGGAAAACCGCCGGGGAAAGCGGGCTCGCTTTCGTGGGCGTAACTCTACGTAATGCGCACGCAATACAGCTTCGCCGTTTTCCTCGGGGCCGCCGCTCTGCCCGCGACCTCTCCGCAGCCCTACCGGTCGCCTGCAGCAACGACTTCGCGTCACCACCAAAAAGCCTGAGACGCCTGACTTGATCCGGAGCCGTCCTGCACATTCTCACCATGCGGACAGGACGAATCACCCTGTATTCAGCTGTTCCACCCGCCAAGTACCGCTCTGCATTACCTCGTGTCATAACAAGAGCGTCACAGCCTTCGTCAGACCCTCCTCCACGTTCCCTTCACCCGCCTAGAGTCACGCCCAGTCACCGCGCCACCGGTTTGGAAGTCAATTCGGCCCAGCGCTCGACTCGGCGCGTTCCAGGGGGAACCGCCGTGCCAGGGAAAGGACCTGATTCGTGCGTCAACGTTCGATCATCGCAATAACCGCCGCGCTGTCCGCGGGAGCGCTCACCCTCACCGCCTGTGGCTCACGCGACGATGACAAGGGCGGTGACAGCGGCAAGAAGACCGAGATCATCATCGGCGTTGATGCTCCGCTGACCGGTCAGAACTCGGCCACCGGACTCGGCATTCAGGGCGGCGTCCAGATCGCCGTCGACGACGCCAACAAGAACAACACCGTCCCCGGTGTGACCTTCAAGGTCCAGGCGCTCGACGACAAGGCCATCCCGGCCAGCGGCCAGCAGAACGCCACCCAGCTCGTCAACAACGAGAAGGTCCTCGGCGTCGTCGGCCCGCTGAACTCCGGTGTCGCCACGCAGATGCAGCAGGTCTTCGCGACCGCCAACCTGGTCGAGATCTCGCCGTCCAACACGGCGCCCGAGCTCACCCAGGGCAAGAACTGGCAGACCTCGAAGACGCGCCCGTTCAAGACGTACTTCCGCACGGCCACCACCGACGCCCTCCAGGGCGGCTTCGCGGCCGAGTACGCGTCCACCACGCTGAAGAAGAAGAACGTCTTCGTCGTCGACGACAAGCAGACCTACGGCGCGGGCCTGGCCAAGCTGTTCAAGGCCGGCTTCACCAAGAGCGGCGGCAAGGTCGCCGGCGAGGACCACGTCAACACCGGCGACACCGACTTCTCCGCCCTCGTCACCAAGATCAAGAACTCCAAGGCCGACCTGGTCTACTACGGCGGCCAGTACGACGAGTCGGAGAAGCTCACCAAGCAGCTCAAGGACGGCGGCGTCAAGATCCCGCTGTTCGGCGGCGACGGCATGTTCAGCGACACCTACATCCAGACCGCCGGCAAGACCTCCGAAGGCGACCTGGCCACCTCCGTCGGCCAGCCCGTCGACTCCCTGCCCTCCGCCGCGGACTTCATCAAGAAGTACAAGGCCTCCGGCCTCAAGGGCGACTACGGCACCTACGGCGGCTACTCCTACGACGCCGCGACCGCCATCATCAAGGCGATCGCCAACGTCGTGAAGGACGGCAAGGTCCCCGACGGCGCCCGCGCCAAGATCGTGGACGAGGTCCAGAAGACGAAGTTCGAGGGCATCGCCGGTCCCGTCTCCTTCGACGAGTACGGCGACACCACCAACAAGCAGCTCACCGTCTACCAGGTCGTCGACGGCAAGTGGAAGGCCGTCAAGAGCGGCACGTTCAACGGCTGATGCGATCCGGTCCCAGCTGGGCTCAGCTGACTCCAGTTGATCCCAGCCGATCCGAGATCCGCCGCTAGCTACACCCCAGGGCCGCGCGGCCACGACCACACGTCACCGCGCGGCCCGTCCCCTATGCCCCCGTTCACTCTCCCCACCCACATGGAGGCCATGCGGTGAACACCCTGCCGCAGCAGCTGGCCAACGGGCTGTTCCTCGGCTCGATGTACGGGCTGATCGCCATCGGTTACACGATGGTGTACGGCATCGTCCAGCTCATCAACTTCGCCCACGGCGAGATCTTCATGACCGGAGGCTTCGGCGCACTCACGGTCTACCTCTACGTCCTGCCCGACGGCACATCCATGTGGATAGCCCTGCCGGCGATGCTCATCGGCGGAGGACTCGTCGCCGTCCTCATCGCCGTCGGGGCGGAACGGTTCGCCTACCGGCCACTGCGCGGCGCGCCACGCCTGGCGCCCCTCATCACCGCCATCGGCCTCTCCCTCGCACTCCAGCAGGCCGTCTTCAACTGGTACCCGGACGCCAAGACGGACCGCAACTTCCCCCAGATCGACGCCGGACCCTGGCACATCGGGTCCATCAGCATCAGCAGCGGCTCCCTCTTCGTCATCGTCGCCGCCCCCCTGTGCATGGCGGCCCTCGCCCTCTTCGTCAGCATGTCCCGCACCGGCCGCGCCATGCAGGCCACCGCCCAGGACCCTGACACCGCCCAGCTCATGGGCATCGACACCAACAAGATCATCGTGATCGCCTTCGCCATCGGCGGCTTCTTCGCCGCCGTCGCCGCCGTCTCCTACGGCCTGCGCTACGGCTCGATCCAGTACAACATGGGCTTCCAGATGGGCCTCAAAGCCTTCACCGCAGCCGTCCTCGGCGGCATCGGCAACATCTACGGCGCCATGATCGGCGGCCTCGTCCTCGGCCTCGCCGAAACCATGGCCACCTCCTACATCGACGGCATCCCCGGCATGCAGCAGCTCGGCGGCGGCGGCTGGTCCTCCGTCTGGGCCTTCGTCCTCCTCATCCTCGTACTGCTGTTCAGGCCACAAGGCCTGGTCGGCGAACGCGTCGCGGACAGGGCGTGAACACCATGGCAACCATCGACAACACCGCCGAGATCACCGCCCCCGCGCGCGGCCTGATCGCACTCCCCCAGACCGCCGCGCGCGCCCTCATCGCCACCGGCGCCGTCGCCACCATCGCCAGCACGTTCATGTCCTGGACCTACACCGCCGACTTCCCCGGGGACCTCACCTACTACGGCTCCCCGGCCGGCCTCCAAGTCCTCGACCTCGTCGCCGGCGCGATCACCCTGCTCTTCGCGCTCACCCTCTTCGGCGTCCGCGGCCTGCGCTGGCTCAACCCGGCGAGCGCCACCGCACCCGTCGCCCTCGCCGCCGCCTCCGCGTTCGCCGTCAGCTGGTTCAGCGCCATCGCCATCGCGGTCGACCTCAAAGGCCTCGTCGCCCTCGACCCCGGCGCCTACGTCGCCGCCATCGGCTCCCTGATCGCCCTCATCGGCGCCCTCGCCCTCCCGAGCCCCGGCGACACCTTCAAGGACTGGGTCAGCAAGCCCGACCACATCCCCCCGGCCCGGAACCTCCCCGGCTGGGCCGAGCGCCTCGTCATCACCGGCGCCACCGCCGTCGCACTGATCGTCTTCACCTACGGCATCGGCGTCGACCCCGACGCCAGCGAAACCTTCATCGGCTACCTGCTGCTCGTCATCCTCGGCACCTGGGCACTCCAGGCCGCCGGACTCTTCGACCGGTTCGCCACCCTCAACGCGCACCACAAGGGATTCGCCACCTCCATGGCGTTCCTCGCCGCGGCGATCTTCCCCTTCGTCGAGAACAACGAGCACAACGCCAACCTCGGCGTGAACATCCTCGTCGTCGCCACCGTCGCCCTCGGCCTCAACATCGTCGTCGGCCTCACCGGACTCCTCGACCTCGGCTACGTCGCCTTCCTCGGCGTCGGCGCCTACGCCGCAGCCCTCGTCTCCGGCTCCGAGTTCTCCCGCTTCTCCGGCGTCCAGTTCCCCTTCTGGGCCGCCATGCTCACCGGCATGGCCGCCTCGCTCGTCTTCGGCGTCCTCATCGGCGCCCCCACCCTGCGCCTGCGCGGCGACTACCTCGCCATCGTCACCCTCGGCTTCGGAGAGATCTTCCGCATCTCCGTCAACAACCTCGACGGCTCCTCCGGACCGAACCTGACCAACGGCCCCAACGGCATCTCGATGATCCCGGACCTCGACATCTTCGGGTTCAACCTCGGGAACGCGCACGACATCGGCTCGATCACCCTCGGCCGCTTCGCGAACTACTTCCTGCTGATGCTGATCATCACCGGCATCGTCGTCATCGTCTTCAACCGCGCCGCCGACTCCCGCATCGGCCGCTCCTGGATCGCCATCCGCGAGGACGAGACCGCCGCCACCGCCATGGGCATCAACGGCTTCCGCGTCAAACTCATCGCCTTCGCCCTGGGCGCCTCCCTCGCCGGCCTCGCCGGCACGGTCAGCGCCCACGTCGGCTACAGCGTCAACCCGGCCCCGTACCAGTTCGCCGGCTCCGTACCGCCCAACTCCGCCTTCCTGCTCGCCGCAGTCGTCCTCGGCGGCATGGGCACGGTCAACGGACCCATCCTCGGCGCCACCCTGCTCTACCTCCTCCCCGAGAAGCTCGGCTTCCTGAAGGAGTACCAGCTCTTCGCCTTCGGCGTCGCCCTCGTGATCCTCATGCGCTTCCGCCCCGAAGGCATCATCGCCAACCGCCGACGCCAGCTCGAATTCCACGAAACCGACCAACTCGACATCCCCGAACAAGGCCTGCCCGCCTCCACCGTCGGCGTCACCAAGGCAGGGGCGTAACCCACATGACCACCACCACACCCCTCAGCCCCGTCCTCGAAGCCCGCGGCGTCACCATGCGCTTCGGAGGCCTCACCGCCGTCCGCGACGTCGACCTCACCGTCAACACCGGCGAGATCGTCGGCCTCATCGGCCCCAACGGCGCCGGCAAGACCACCTTCTTCAACTGCCTCACGGGCCTCTACGTCCCCACCGAAGGCAAGGTCTCCTACAAGGGCACCGTCCTCCCGCCCAAACCCCACCTGGTCACCAGCGCCGGCATCGCCCGCACCTTCCAGAACATCCGGCTCTTCGCCAACATGACCGTCCTGGAAAACGTGCTCGTCGGCCGACACACCAGGACCAAGGAAGGACTCTGGTCCGCCCTCCTGCGCGGCCCCGGCTTCCGCAAAGCAGAAGCAGCCTCACGCGAACGCGCCATGGAACTGCTGGAGTTCATCGGCCTGGCACACAAAGCCGACCACCTCTCCCGCAACCTCCCCTACGGCGAACAACGCAAGCTCGAAATCGCCCGCGCCCTCGCCAGCGAACCCGGCCTGCTGCTCCTCGACGAGCCCACCGCAGGCATGAACCCCCAGGAAACCCGGGCCACCGAAGACCTCGTCTTCGCCATCCGCGACCGCGGCATCGCCGTCCTCGTCATCGAGCACGACATGCGCTTCATCTTCAACCTCTCCGACCGCGTCGCCTGCCTCGTCCAAGGCGAAAAACTCGTCGAAGGCACCTCCGAAGTCGTCCAGGGCGACGAACGCGTCGTCGCCGCCTACCTCGGCACCCCCTTCGAAGGCTCCCCCGGCTCCGAGGAAGTCGCCGAAGTCGAAGCAGCCGAAGCCACCGTCGACAACGGCACGGAGAGCACCACCAGCAAGGAAGGAACCGCCCCGTGACCGCGCTGCTCGAGGTCGAAGACCTCAAGGTCGCCTACGGCAAGATCGAAGCCGTCAAGGGCATCTCCTTCTCCGTCGAAGCCGGACAGATCGTCACCCTCATCGGCACCAACGGCGCCGGCAAGACCACCACCCTGCGCACCCTCTCCGGGCTCCTCAAGCCCGCCGCAGGCCGCGTCCTCTTCGACGGCAAACCCCTCACCGGCATCCCCGCCCACAAGATCGTCGCCCTCGGCCTCGCCCACTCCCCCGAGGGACGCCACATCTTCCCCCGGCTGACGATCGCCGAGAACCTGCAACTCGGAGCGTTCCTGCGCACCGACAAAGCAGGCATCGAAAAAGACATCCAGCGCGCCTACGACCTCTTCCCCATCCTCGGAGAACGCCGCAAGCAGGCCGCAGGCACCCTCTCCGGCGGCGAACAGCAAATGCTCGCCATGGGCCGCGCTCTCATGTCCCAGCCCAAACTGCTCATGCTGGACGAACCCTCCATGGGCCTCTCCCCCATCATGATGCAGAAGATCATGGCCACCATCGCCGAGCTGAAGTCCCAGGGCATGACCATCCTGCTCATCGAGCAGAACGCCCAGGCCGCCCTCTCGCTCGCCGACCACGGCCACGTCATGGAGATCGGCAAGATCGTCCTCTCCGGCACCGGACAGGACCTCCTCCACGACGAGTCCGTCCGCAAGGCCTACCTCGGCGAGGACTGACCCACCCCCCTCGCACACCACGAAGGCCCGCGCCCCTTCTCCGGGCGCGGGCCTTCGTCGTACGGCCAGAACAGTGCGGGAACGCGAGCGAGGACGCGAAGGCGACTACCCCTTGTTCGCCTTCTTCTCGTCCGCATCCTGGATGACCGCCTCGGCCACCTGCTGCATCGACATCCGCCGATCCATCGACGTCTTCTGGATCCACCGGAACGCCGCCGGCTCCGTCAGCCCGTACTCCGTCTGCAGAATCGACTTCGCCCGGTCCACCAGCTTCCGCGTCTCCAGCCGCAGCGTCAGATCCGCGACCTCGTTCTCCAGCTCGCGCAGCTCCGTGAAACGCGAGACGGCCATCTCGATCGCCGGGACGACGTCGCTCTTGCTGAACGGCTTCACCAGGTACGCCATCGCACCCGCGTCCCGCGCCCGCTCCACCAGGTCGCGCTGCGAGAACGCGGTCAGCATCAGCACCGGCGCGATCCGCTCCTCGGCGATCTTCTCCGCGGCGGAGATGCCGTCCAGCTTGGGCATCTTCACATCGAGGATGACCAGGTCCGGCCTGTGCTCACGGGCGAGCTCGACGGCCAGCTCACCGTCACCGGCCTCGCCGACGACGCTGTAGCCCTCCTCCTCCAGCATCTCCTTCAGGTCGAGGCGGATGAGCGCCTCGTCCTCGGCGATGACGACGCGGGTCGTCAGCGGAGGCACGTGCGACTTCTCGTCGTCGGGCGCGTCTACGGGCTGGGGCGACTCGGGGGCGGTCACGGGGGCTCCTCGTTCAGGGGCGGGTACTGCTGACAAGAGCCTACCTAGCTGCGGTAAGGTAGTGACACAGCGGGTGACCGCTGACCTTCGTTTCGAAGGGGCCCCGGTAGCCCAGCGGTAGAGGCCATGGATTCAAAACCCATACAGCGTCGGTTCGAATCCGACTCGGGGCACTTTTCCTTGGTTCCCAAGGTCACGAAAGAAAAGCGGATGTTCCCGTTCTCGTGAACATCCGCTTTTTGCTGCGCGTGGCCGCGATCACTCTCACAGAGTGGCCGCATCCACTCCGACGGCTGCCGTATCACCAACTGGACCGAGAAGACCATCGGCGGAAAGCGCAAGCGCTACGAATACCCGCGCTCCTTCTTCACCAACCTGTCCGACGACATCCGGAGGCTCTACACGGACACGCTCGACGAGCTGGGTGTCGAGTGGACCTACTGCCCCCGCAACGGAATCCCCTTCAACGTCTCCGTCGCCCGCAAGGCCTCCGTGGCCCTCATGGACACCCACGTCGGCCCCACATACTGAGGCTACTTCGGGCTGTCGTCCTCGCCCACGTGGTGCACCCGGACGAGGTTCGTGGAGCCCGAGACGCCCGGAGGGGAGCCTGCCGTGATCACGACCACGTCGCCCTTGCGGCAGCGGCCGTAGCGGAGCAGCAGTTCGTCCACCTGGTCGACCATCGCGTCGGTGGACGCCACCGCCGGGCCGAGGAAGGTCTCGACGCCCCAGGTGAGGTTGAGCTGGGAGCGGGTCGCCGGTTCGGGGGTGAAGGCCAGGAGCGGGATCGGGGAGCGGTAGCGGGAGAGGCGGCGGACGGTGTCGCCGCTCTGGGTGAAGGCGACGAGGAACTTCGCGCCGAGGAAGTCGCCGATCTCGGCGGCGGCTCGGGCGACGGCGCCGCCCTGGGTGCGGGGTTTGTTGTTCTCGGTGAGTTCGGGGAGGCCCTTGGCGAGGATGTCCTCCTCTGCGGCTTCGACGATCTTGGCCATGGTGCGGACGGTCTGGACGGCGTGTGCGCCGACGCTGGTCTCGCCGGAGAGCATGACGGCGTCGGTGCCGTCGATGACGGCGTTGGCGACGTCGCTGGCCTCGGCCCTGGTGGGGCGGGAGTGCTCGATCATGGAGTCGAGCATCTGGGTGGCGACGATGACGGGCTTGGCGTTGCGTTTGGCCAGTTTGATCGCGCGTTTTTGGACGATGGGGACCTGTTCCAGCGGCATTTCGACGCCGAGGTCTCCGCGGGCGACCATGATGCCGTCGAAGGCGGCGATGATCTCGTCGATGTTCTCGACGGCCTGGGGTTTCTCGATTTTCGCGATGACGGGGAGGCGGCGGCCTTCTTCGTCCATGATGCGGTGGACGTCGAGGATGTCGCGGCCGCTTCTGACGAAGGAGAGGGCGACGACGTCGAAGCCGATGCGCAGGGCCCAGCGGAGGTCTTCTTCGTCCTTTTTGGAGAGTGCCGGGACGGAGACGGCGACTCCTGGGAGGTTGAGTCCTTTGTGGTCGGAGACCATGCCGCCTTCGATGACGCGGGTGTGGACGCGTGGGCCGTCGACGTCGGTGACTTCGAGGCAGACCTTTCCGTCGTCGACGAGGATGCGTTCGCCGGGGGTGACGTCGTCGGCGAGGCCGGCGTGGGTGGTGCCGCAGTGGGTGCCGTCGCCTGCGACGCCTTCTTCGACGGTGATGGTGAAGGTGTCTCCGCGTTCGAGGAGTACGGGGCCTTCGGTGAAGTGGCCGAGGCGGATCTTCGGGCCTTGAAGGTCGGCGAGGGCGCCGACGCTGTGGCCGGTTTCGTCGGAGGCCTTGCGTACGTGGTGGTAGCGCTCCTCGTGTTCGGCGTGGGTGCCGTGGCTGAGGTTGAAGCGGGCTACGTCCATACCGGCGTCGACCAGGGCTTTGAGCTGGTCGTATGTGTCGGTGGCGGGGCCCAGGGTGCAGACGATTTTCGCTCGGCGCATGTTTCGAGCTTATGTCTTACCGGTGGGTAGGGAATTGGGGGCACATGGCGGCCCAATGGCGCGTGGATGAAGGCGTGTTGACAAGTAATAAATTGTGCGGTCGGCCGCTCTGATGAGCATTTTCTCGAATGGGTGAATTCGGAGGCGGGAGGAATAGGGGGGGCCGATCAGGTGAGGCGGGCGTCGCGGGTGGTCGCCGTCCGCCGGGTTCACGCGGGGGTGCGGGTTCATGACGGGCGGAGGGGAAGGTCGTACGTCCTGCTTGTCACGGCTTTTCCTGGTCCGTGTGCGCCGTTGACCGTGCTGGTCACCAGATCGCAACCTCCTGGATCTGTTGCCGTCGGCCGTGACCGGGTCAGAATCTACGCGCGTCATTGGCCTTCCCCCGAGGAGTACGAGACATGCCGTTGAACCGCCGGAAGTTCCTGAAGAAGACCGCCGTGACCGGGGCGGGGGTGGCGATCGCCGGCGCGGTGGCGGCTCCGTCGGCGCAGGCCGCGGCGGGGAAGCCGGCGCGGCCGGTGCGGCAGCCGAAGCGGTACGCGTTGACGGTGATGGGGACGACGGATCTGCACGGTCACGTCTTCAACTGGGACTACTTCAAGAACGCGGAGTACAAGGACGCGGCGGGCAACGCGCAGGGGCTGGCGCGCATCTCGACGCTGGTGAACCGGATCCGTCAGGAGAAGGGGCGGGAGAACACCCTGCTCGTGGATGCGGGCGACACGATCCAGGGGACGCCGCTGACGTATTACTACGCGAAGGTGGATCCGATCACCGCCAAGGGCGGTCCGGTGCATCCGATGGCGCAGGCCATGAACGCGATCGGGTACGACGCGGCGGCATTGGGCAACCACGAGTTCAACTACGGCATCGAGACGCTGCGGAAGTTCGAGTCGCAGTTGCGTTTTCCGCTGCTCGGGGCGAACGCGGTGGACGCGAAGACGTTGAAGCCGGCGTTCGCTCCGTATGTGATGAAGACGTTCTGTGTGAAGGGCGCGCCGCCGGTGAAGGTGGCGGTGCTCGGTCTGACGAATCCCGGTATCGCCATCTGGGACAAGGCGTACGTGCAGGGCAGGTTGGCGTTCCCGGGGCTGGAGGAGCAGGCGGCGAAGTGGGTGCCGAAGCTGAAGTCGCTGGGTGCGGACGTGGTGATCGTGTCGGCGCACTCGGGGTCGTCGGGTACGTCGTCGTACGGTGATCAGTTGCCGTATGTGGAGAATTCGGCGGCTCTGGTCGCGCAGCAGGTGCCGGACATCGACGCGATTCTGGTCGGCCACGCGCATGTAGAGATTCCCGAGCTGAGGGTGACGAACGCGAAGACGGGCCGGACGGTGGTGCTGTCGGAGCCGTTGGCGTTCGCGGAGCGGTTGTCGGTGTTCGACGTGTCGCTGGTGTTCCAGAAGGGGAAGTGGGCCGTCGAGTCCGTTGCGTCGAAGGTGGTGAACACCAACACGGTGGCGGACGATCCGAAGATCACGAAGTTGCTGGGCGACGAGCACGCGAAGGTCGTGGCGTACGTCAACCAGGTGGTGGGGTCGGCGACGGAGACGTTGACGACGGTGGAGGCGCGGTACAAGGACGCCCCGATCATCGATCTGATCACGAAGGTGCAGGAGGACGTCGTGAAGGCGGCGCTGGCGGGGACGTCGTATGCGTCGCTGCCGGTGATCGCGCAGGCGTCGCCGTTCTCGCGGACGTCGGAGATTCCGGCCGGTGAGGTGACGATCCGGGATCTGTCGAGTCTGTACGTGTACGACAACACGCTGGTGGCGAAGTTGCTGACGGGTGCGCAGGTGCGGGCGTACCTGGAGTATTCGGCGGAGTATTTCGTGCAGACGGCGGCGGACGCGGTGGTGGACGTGGAGAAGTTGACCAACGCGAACAACCGGCCGGATTACAACTACGACTATGTGTCGGGGTTGTCGTACGAGATCGATGTGGCGCAGGCGGCGGGTTCGCGGATCAGGAATCTGACGTACCGGGGTGCGGCGTTGGACGATGCCCAGCAGTTCGTGTTCGCGGTGAACAACTACCGGGCCAACGGCGGAGGCGCGTTCCCGCATGTGGCGTCGGCGCAGGAGTTGTGGTCGGAGTCGACGGAGATCCGTACGCGGATCTCGGAGTGGGTGACGGCGAAGGGTGTGCTGGATCCGAAGGACTTCGCTTCGGTGGACTGGAAGTTGACGCGTAACGGTACGCCGGTGTTCTAGGGGTTCCGGACACACGGGTTGCGGACACACGGGTCCCGGACACACGGGTCCCGGGCTCGCGGAGTTCCTGAGTCCGTGGTGCCGGAGTTCGGGGTGCCGGAGTTCGGGATGCCGGAGTTCGGGGTGCCGGAGTTCGGGGTGCCGGAGTTCGGGGTGCCGGAGCGATGTGCGGTGGGCGGTGGTTCATGCGGTGGCCGGGTCGGTCGCTGCGTGAATCACCGCCCTTTCGCTTGCGTCGGCTGTCGGCGCCTCGCGCGGGCCGTGGCTGCTACCAGCGGTCCACGAGGGGGGTGAGGGCGGGCGCCTGTCGGGCCGATGGGACGCGGTGTTGTCGGTCCTGTTCGAGGCCGAAGGTGGTGAAGGCGGTGCGGGTGGGCAGGGGGTAGGGCTCCTTGGCGGTGAGGGTGTTGAGGATGGTGGCGCTGCGCCAGGCGGTGAGGCCGAGGTCGGGGGCGCCTACGCCGTGGGTGTGGCGTTCGGCGTTCTGGACGTAGACGTTGCAGCCGGTGGCGGTGACGGAGGGGTCGAGGACGAGGCGGAACTGCTCGTCGATGCGCGGCCGTTCGCTGCTGTCGCGGCGGATGTAGGGGTCGAGGCCGGCGAGGATGCGGTCGAGGGGGCGTTCGCGGTGGCCGGTGGCGAGGACGACGGCGTCGGTGGTGAGGCGGGTGCGGGTGTTCTGCTGGAGGTGTTCGAGGTGGAGTTCGATTCTCGTGGTGGCGATGCGTCCCGCGGTGCGGACGCGCACGCCGGGGGTGAGGACGGTGTCGGGCCAGTCGCCGTCGAGGGTGCGGCGGTAGAGCTCGTCGTGGATGGCGGCGAGGGTGCCTGCGTCGATGCCCTTGTGGAGTTGCCACTGGGCGTCGGTGAGGCGGTCCCGGACGTTTTCGGGGAGGGCGTGGAAGTAGCGGGTGTAGTCGGGGGTGAAGTGTTCGAGGCCGAGTTTGGAGTACTCCATGGGGGCGAAGGCGGGGGTGCGGCCGATCCAGTGGAGCTGTTCGCGGCCGGTGGGGCGGTGGCGCAGCAGGTCGAGGAAGATCTCGGCGCCGGACTGTCCTGAGCCGACGACGGTGATGTGGCCGGCGGCGAGGAGGGTGTCGCGGTGGGCGAGGTAGTCGGTGGCGTGGACGACGGGGACGCCGGGGGCGTCGACGAGGGGGCGCAGGGGGTCGGGGACGTGGGGTTCGGTGCCGACGCCGAGGACGATGTTGCGGGTGTGGGTGCGGCCGAGGGCTTCGGCTTCGCCGTCGGTGTCGAGGTGGGTGAAGTCGACTTCGAAGACGTCGTGTTCGGGGTTCCAGCGGACGGCGTCGACCTGGTGGCGGAAGTGGAGTCCGGGGAGGTTGTCGGCGACCCAGCGGCAGTAGGCGTCGTATTCGGCGCGGTGGGTGTGGAAGCGCTCGGCGAAGTAGAAGGGGTAGAGGCGGTGGTGGGTCTTGAGGTAGTTGAGGAAGGTCCAGGGGCTGGTGGGGTCGGCGAGGGTGACGAGGTCGGCGAGGAAGGGGACCTGGACGCGGGCGCCGTCGATGAGGAGGCCGGGGTGCCAGTCGAAGCGGGGGCGTTGTTCGTAGAAGACGGCGTCGAGTTCGGCGAGGGGGTGGGCGAGGGCGGCGAGGGAGAGGTTGCTGGGGCCGATGCCGATGCCGACGAGGTCGCGGGGGGTGTGGGTGTCGTGGGGGGTGTCGGCGCGGTGGGGTGGGGGCGTGGTCATGTGGGGGTGTTTCCTTCCACCAGGTGCAGGAGGGCGGTCAGGTCGTCGGGGCGGGTGTGGGGGTTGAGGAGGGTCGCTTTGAGCCAGAGGCGGCCGTCGAGGCGGGCGCGGCCGAGGACGGCGTGGCCTTCGGTGAGGAGGCGGCGGCGGATGTCGGCGACGGTGGTGTCGTCGGCGCCGGTGGGGCGGAAGAGGACGGTGCTGATGGTGGGCGGGGCGTGGAGTTCGAGGCGGGGGTGTGCGGTGATGAGGTCGGCGAGGCGCCGGGCGTGGTCGCAGACCTGGTCGACGAGGGCGCCGAGTCCGGTGCGGCCGAGGGTCTTGAGGGTGACGGCGATCTTGAGGACGTCGGGGCGGCGGGTGGTGCGCAGGGAGCGGCCGAGGAGGTCGGGGAGGCCGGCTTCGGTGTCGTCGGGGGCGTTGAGGTAGTCGGTGTGGTGGTGCAGGACGGTGAGGTCGTGCGGGTCGTGGACGGCGAGGAGTCCGGCGGCGGCGGGTTGCCAGCCGAGTTTGTGCAGGTCGAGGGTGACGGTGTGGGCGGTGTCGAGGCCGGTGAGTCGGGGGCGGTGGCGGTCGCTGAAGAGGAGTCCGCCTCCGTAGGCGGCGTCGATGTGGAGGCGGGCGCCGTGGGTGCGGCACAGGGCGCCGATGGCGGGGAGGGGGTCGATGAGGCCGGCGTCGGTGGTGCCCGCGGTGGCGGCGACGAGGACGGGTGGGCGGGGGCCGGGCGGGGTGAGGGCGCGGTGGAGTGCGGTGGGGTCGAGGGTGCCGGTGGGGGTGGGCAGGACGAGGGGTGGGGGGAGGCCGAGGAGCCAGGCGGCGCGGGGCAGGGAGTGGTGGGCGTTGGCTCCGCAGACGAGGCGGAGGGTGGGGCCGTGGGTTTCGCGGGCGAGGAGGAGGGCGAGTTGGTTGGCTTCGGTGCCGCCGGTGGTGACGAGGGCGTCGGCGAGGCCGGCGTGGGCGGCGAGGGCTCGGGTGACGAGGGCTTCGAGTGCGGAGGCGGCGGGGGCCTGGTCCCAGGAGTCGAGGGAGGGGTTGAGGGCGCAGGCGGCGAGGTCGGCGGCGGTGGCGACGGCGAGGGGTGGGCAGTGCAGGTGGGCGGTGCAGTGGGGGTGGGCGGGGTCGGCGGAGCCTTCGGCGAGGGCGCGCACGAGGGTGGCCAGGGCGTCGGGGTCGCCGTCGGTGGGCAGGACCTCGCCCGCGGCGTGGGCGAGTCGGGCGGTCACGGCGTCGGGGCCGCCGGCGGGGAGGGGGCCGCCGCGGGTGCGGGCGCCGGCGTCGAGTGCGTCGAGGACGGTCGCGAGCAACGGCCGGAGGGCGTCGGGTCCTTGTGGACCTGAGGCGAGGGGTGGCGTGCTCATGGAGCTCCTGCGGGCCGGTGCGGGGCAGCGGGGTTCCAGCTTGTACGCGGTGGTGCGGGCGCGCCCGGAAGCCCGGAGATCGGTACTCGAAAGGGGGTACTCCCCCAGGGGGAACGCGGCGGGGGTGTGTGCCCCCTGCCGGATGTCGTCGACGGTCGAGTGAGGTGTGGAGCGTGGAGAAGCCGAGGGTGGAGCGGGTGCCGGGGCTGGAGTTGGAGGGCGAGCCGGTGGTGTTGCGTGAGCCGGGTCCCGAGGACGAGGCGGCGCTGCTCGCGCTGTTCGAGGAGTGCGAGGACTGGTTCGTCGCGGCGACGGGGCTGCCGTCGGCGCCGGGTGATGTGCAGAGCCTGTTCTACGCGCTGCCGGAGGGGGCCGCGCCGCAGGACAAGGTGCTGCTGTTGGTGGAGTGGGCGGGGTCGGTGGCCGGCGTGGTGGACGTGGTGCGGGATCACCCGGAGCCGGGGGCGGTGGCGGTGGGGATGTTCCTGCTGGCTCCGGAGGCCCGGCGGCGGGGGCTGGGGCGGGCGGTGGCCGGCGCGTTGCTGGCGCGGGCGGAGGGCGTCACGCGCGTGACGGCGACGGTCCCGCCGGGCTGGGAGCCGGGGGAACGCTTCCTCGAGCGGTCGGGCTTCGTTCTGGAGGAGGCGGATGTGGCGCCGGCTGCCGGGGTGGGCAATCGGCGGGCGGGGCCGCGCGAGGCAGGCGTGCGGCGGGCGGAGCTGCGCCGGGACGCGCCGTAGGGGGTCTCCGTCCGGACGCGCGACCCCGCACGCGGCCGGCCGGCGTCGTCGGTCTGTGTCGTCGGTCTGTGTCGTCGGTCTGCGTCGTCGGTCTGTGTCGCCCTCTACGCCGTCGGTCCGAGTCGCCGGTCTACGCCATCGGTTGAAGTCGCCGGTCCGCTTCGCCGGTCCGTGTCGTGGGCGCGGGGCGTGGGCGGGGGTGCTGACGGCGGTGCCGGGCGGGCGGCACCGCCGTCGTCGGGGTCAGGACGAGGTGGGCCGGTGGGCGGTGCGGACCCGCAGGGCTCGGGTGAGGTCGTCGAGCTGGTCGACGAGTTTGCGGCGCAGGGCCGGGGTGGGTCCGGCGGTCGCGAGGCACGCCTCGCCCAGGCGCAGGGTGTCGGCGTCGACGGCGTGGGCGGGGAACGCCCAGCGCCCCACGGCCTCGGCGATGGCGGGGCCGCGGCGGGCGGCGACGGCGACGGCGTCCTCGAAGAAGCGGGGGACGTAGCCGCTGACGAGGTCGGCCTGTTCGGGCTGCCAGAAGCCCTGGGCGGTGGCGTTGAAGAGGTAGTTGGACAGGCCGTCGGAGGAGAACATCGCCGCCCAGGCCTGTTCCTTGGCGGCCTGGTCGGGGAGGGCGGCGCGGCAGCGGGCGGCGCCTTCCTGGCCGGCGGCGGAGGGGTCGCGGTGGAGTTCGGCGGTGATGGCGTCGGCGTCGGTGGCGCCGAGGACGGCGAGCCGGGCGAGGACGCGCCAGCGCAGGTCGGGGTCGAGTTCGGGTCCGCCGGGGACGGTGCCGTCGGCGAGCCAGGCGGCGATGGTGTCGGGGTGGGCGGCGACGGCGATGTAGTGGCGTACGGCGACGAGGCGCAGGCCGGGGTGGTCGCCGTCCTCGGTGCGGCGGATGAGGTCGCGGCACAGGGCGGCGAGGGCGGCGAGGGCGGCGGGGCGCTGCTCGGGGGTGACGTAGCGGTCGGCGATCTGGCCGGCGGCGAAGGCGAGGACGGCCTGGACGAGGGCGAGGTCTGTTTCCTGCGGGAGGTGGGCGCGGGCGGCGTCGAGGTAGGCGGTGGGGGCGAGTTCGCCGTCGCGTACGGCGTCGCGCAGGGCGTTCCAGACGACGGCGCGGGTGAGCGGGTCGGGCAGGCCGCAGAGGTTGGCGCGGACGGTCTCGAAGGACTCGGGGTCGAAGCGGATCTTGGTGTAGGTGAGGTCGCCGTCGTTGAGCAGGAGGAGGGCGGGGCGCTTGCCGATGGGTTGGGGGGCGCTCTGCGGGATGTCGACTTCGAGGCGGCTGCGCAGGGTGAGGTGGCGGCCTTCGTCGGCGAGGTCGAGGTCGTAGAGGCCGACGGCGACGCGGTGGGGGCGGCTGCCGTGGTGGGTGACGGTCAGGGCGCGGTCGCCGTTGGCGCCGCTGACGGTGGGGGTGAGGGTGTCGACGCCGGTGGTGCGCAGCCAGGCGTCGGCCCAGGCGTGGACGTCGCGTTCGGTGTGGGCGGCGAGGGAGTCGATGAAGTCGGCGAGGGTGGCGTTGGCGAACCGGTGGCGCGCGAAGTGGGTGTTGATGCCGGCGAGGAAGTCCTTCTCGCCGAGCCAGGTGACGAGTTGGCGCAGCGCGGAAGCGCCCTTGGCGTAGGAGATGCCGTCGAAGTTGAGCAGGGCGGAGGCGGTGTCGTCGACGTCCTCGGGGGCGACGGGGTGGGTGGAGGGGCGTTGGTCGGCGTCGTAGCCCCAGGGTTTGCGGACGACGCCGAACTCGGTCCAGGTGCCGTCGAAGCGGGTGGCTTCGGTGAGGGTCTGGTAGCCCATGTACTCGGCGAAGGACTCGTTGAGCCAGATGTCGTCCCACCACTGGAGGGTGACGAGGTCGCCGAACCACATGTGGGCCATCTCGTGGGCGATGACCATGGCGCGGGTCTGGCGTTCGGTGTCGGTGACGGCGGAGCGGTAGACGAACTCGTCGCGGAAGGTGACGAGGCCGGGGTTCTCCATGGCGCCGGCGTTGAACTCGGGGACGAACGCCTGGTCGTAGGAGTCGAAGGGGTAGGGCTCCTCGAACTTCTCGTGGTAGCGGTCGTAGCAGGCGCGGGTGATGTCGAGGATCTCGTCGGCGTCGGCGTCGAGGTAGGGGGCCAGGGAGCGGCGGCAGTGCAGGCCGAGGGGCAGTCCGCGGTGTTCGGTGCGCACGGTGTGCCAGGGGCCGGCGGCGACGGCGACGAGGTAGGTGGAGACGAGGGGGGTGGAGGCGGCCTTCCAGCGGCCTTCGCCGAGGTGTTCGGTGATGCCGTTGGCGAGGACGGTCCAGTTCTCGGGGGCTTTCACCGACAGGTCGAAGACGGCCTTGAGGTCGGGTTGGTCGAAGGCGGCGAAGACGCGCTGGACGTCGTTCATGAACAGCTGGGTGTAGAGGTAGGTCTCGCCGTCGGTGGGGTCGGTGAAGCGGTGCATGCCCTCGCCGGTGCGGGAGTAGGACATGTCGGCCCGGACGCGCAGTTCGTGGTCGCCGGCGCTGAGGCCGTGCAGGGCGAGCCGGTTGTCGTCGAGCGTTCCGGGGTCGAGGGGCTCGCCGTCGAGGGTGACGGAGTGCAGGGTGTCGGGCCTGACCTCGACGAAGGTGTCCCCGTTGGCGCGCGCGGCGAACCGGATGACGGTGACGGACTCGAAGGTCTCGTCGCCGGTCGTCAGGTCGAGCTCGATGGTGTAGCGGTGGACGTCGAGGAGCTTGGCACGGCTTAGCGCTTCGTCGCGCGTCAGTACGGACATGCACGACATGCTGCCTGATGCCGCAGGCCGGGCACAGGGGCGGATCGGTACGCGTGCTTTGTCGCTTCTCGCGCCGGGGCGCCTGACCGGTCAGTCGCCGGTGGGGGCGGCGGTGTCCTCGGCGATGCGCTCGTGGTGGCGGATGACCTCACCAATGATGAAGTTGAGGAACTTCTCGGCGAACGCGGGGTCGAGTTTGGCGTTCTCGGCGAGGGTGCGCAGCCGTTCGATCTGGCGGGCCTCGCGGGCGGGGTCGGCGGGGGGCAGTTGGTGGCGGGCCTTGAGGTGGCCGACCTGCTGGGTGGCCTTGAAGCGTTCGGCGAGCATGTGGACGACGGCGGCGTCGATGTTGTCGATGCTGTCGCGCAGACGGGCGAGCTCCTGGCGGACGGCGGGGTCGGCGTCAGCGGCGGCGGGGTCGACGACGGCGGCGCCGGGTGCGGGGGCGTCGCCGGTGGGGGTGTTGCTGATGGTCATGGGCGATCACCCTAGGGCATGCCTGTGCGGGCGGACGCGCTGCCCGTAGAGTGGAATCGGGTGCACGCGTCCTGGGGGTGATGGCGTGGCCGACGGCGGGCCGGTCGAGCATGGATTTCCGCATCTGGAGACGGTGCGGGCGGCTGTCACGGCGTTGTACCGGCGGTTGTCGTACGACACCGTGCAGCAGTTCGCGACGAGTGTGCCGCCGGCCGATGTGGCCTTCTGCGACGGCGACGACCTGCATCTGGGGGCCCAGCGGGTGGCGCGTGAGCTGGTGCGGCATTTCCGGTTGCCGGACGCGCGGATGATCGTGGCGTTCCGGGAGATGCAGCATGCGGCGAACGTGGAGCTGACGGCGGGCCCGGAGTACTTCGTGGAGCTGAACGACCGTTTCCGGGGGCATCGGCGGGACATCGGGGCGGCTCTGGCGCACGAGATCATGCATGTGTACCTGCACCGGGTGGATCTGTCGTTCCCGGGGACGCGGGACAACGAGATCCTGACGGACACGGCGACGACGTATCTGGGGGCGGGCTGGCTGCTGCTGGACGCGTACCGGGAGGACGGGGCGTCGTCGCAGAAGCTGGGGTATCTCACTCCGGAGGAGTTCGGGTACGTGCTGGCGAAGCGGTCGCTGGTGTTCGGCGAGGATCCGTCGGTGTGGTTCACCAGTGCGCAGGCGTACAGGGCGTACGAGCGGGGGCTGGAGCGGGCCCGCCACGACGAGCGGCAGCCTCCGCTGACGGCGGCGGGCTGGGCGGGCCGGCGGCGCTATGCCCATGACCGCCGTCAGGCGCAGGGGCCGGCGGCGCGGGGGCAGGGGCCCGCGGCGGCGGCCGGGACCGGGGGCGGCGCGGGGGGCGTGCGGTACGCGTTCGCGGCGGATCCGGCGGGGCCGTTGCGGGTGACGTTTCCCTGCCCCACCTGCCATCAGCGGATCCGGGTGCCGGTGCGGGGGCGGGTGCGGGCACGGTGCGGGTTGTGCCGCACGGTGCTGGAGTGCGACACGTAGGGGTCGGTGCGACACGTAGGGGTCGGTGCGACACGTAGGGGTCGGTGCGACACGTAGGGGTCGGTGCGACAGGTAGAGGT
The DNA here is from genome assembly GCF_042880855.1 of Streptomyces sp. NPDC058291. Classification (NCBI taxonomy): domain Bacteria; kingdom Bacillati; phylum Actinomycetota; class Actinomycetes; order Kitasatosporales; family Streptomycetaceae; genus Streptomyces; species Streptomyces sp. NPDC058291. The sequence goes on along the minus strand of NZ_JBHVYK010000036.1, from coordinate 49,406 downwards.
CGTCGGGGCGGAGCGCGGCGCGCGGGGCCGGCGCGGTTCAGGCGCCGTAGACCGCTCCCGGGGGCGGGGCCAGCGCCAGGAGTTCGTGTACGGCCTCCCCCAGTTCTGCCGGTGTCCACCGCGCTCCCTTGTCCAGGGTGGGGCCGGGGCGCCAGCCGTCCATGACGGTGATGCGGCCACCCTCGGTCTCGAAGACGCGTCCGGTGACGCCCTCGCTGGCGGCCGAGCCGAGCCAGACGACGAGCGGGGAGACGTTGTCGGGGGCCATGGCGTCGAAGCCGGTGGCGGGGGCGGCCATGGTCGCGGCGAAGGCGCGTTCCGTCATGCGGGTGCGGGCGGCGGGGGCGATGGCGTTGACCTGGACGCCGTAGCGGGCGAGTTCGGCGGCGGCGACGAGGGTCAGGGCGACGATGCCGGCCTTCGCGGCGCTGTAGTTGCCCTGTCCGACGGAGCCGAGGAGTCCGGCGCCGCTGGAGGTGTTGACGATCCGGGCGGTGGGGGTGCGGCCGGCCTTGGACTCGGCGCGCCAGTGCGCGGCAGCGTGTCTCAGGGTGAGGAAGTGGCCCTTGAGGTGGACGCGCAGGACGGCGTCCCAGTCGTCCTCGTCGAGGTTGACGAGCATGCGGTCGCGCAGGAATCCTGCGTTGTTGACGAGGGTGTCGAGGCGGCCGTAGGCGTCCAGGGCGGTCGTGACGAGGGAGGCGGCGCCCTCGGGGGTGGCGATGTCCGCGTCGTGGGCGATCGCCTCACCGCCCGCCGCGCGGATCTCGGCGGCCACGGCGGCGGCCGGGCTGTCGGGGCGGGGGGTTCCCGTTGGGTCGGGGGTGCGGGGGGTGCCGTCCAGGGCGACGCCGAGGTCGTTGACGACGACGCGGGCTCCCTGGGCGGCGAAGGCGAGGGCGTGGGCGCGTCCGAGGCCGCGTCCGGCGCCGGTGACGGCGACGACGCGTCCGTCGCTGATTCCGCTCATGTCAGGTCTCCTTGTCGGCCGTCGCGGCGTCGAGGAAGGCGGGGCGTTCGCCGCCTCCGTGGATGAGCAGGCTCGCGCCGCTGATGTAGCGGGCGGCGTCGGAGGCGAGGAAGACGGCCGCGGCGCCGACGTCGGCGGGGTCGGCGAGCCGGCCGAGCGGGACGGTGCGGGCGACGGCCTGGACGCCGTCTTCGTCGCCGTAGTGGAGGTGGCTGAGTTCGGTGCGGACCATGCCGACGACCAGGGTGTTCACCCGCACCCGGGGGGCCCATTCCACGGCCATGGAGCGGGCGAGGCTCTCCAGGCCGGCTTTGGCGGCGCCGTATGCGGCGGTGCCGGGTGAGGGGCGGGCGCCGCTGACGCTGCCGATCATCAGGAGGGAGCCCCGGGTGCGTGCGAGGTGGTCGTGTGCGGCCAGGGAGACGGTCAGGGGGGCGATCAGGTTGAGTTCGATCACGCGCGCGTGCCGTTGCGCGTCGCCCTGGTCGAGCCGGCGGTAGGGGGCGCCGCCTGCGTTGTTGACGAGGACGTCGAGCCGGGGCAGTTCGGCGAAGAAGGCCTGGACGGCGTCGGCGTCGCGTACGTCCAGCGGCCGGAACCGTGCCCGGTCCAGGGGGGTGTGCGGCGGGCGGCGGGCGCAGACGACGACGTCGGCGCCCGCGCGGGCGAGGGAGCGGGCGATGCCGGCGCCCACGCCGCGGGTGCCTCCGGTGACGACGGCGACCTTCCCGTTCAGCTCCATTCGCTGCTACCTTCCACCTAACAAACGTTTGGTGGAAAGGTAGCTGATGCTTCCATGGGTGTCTCCACCTCGTCCCCGGAAAAGGGGATTTCGCTCGTCGTCGTCGACTTCCCGCCGGTGAACGCGCTGCCGGTGGCCGGCTGGTTCGCCCTGGCGGACGCGGTGCGCGCGGCCGGCCGCGATCCGGCGACGCGCTGCGTGGTACTGGCCGCCGAGGGGCGGGGGTTCAACGCGGGCGTGGACATCAAGGAGCTCCAGGCGCGGGGCGGGGAGGCGCTCGTCGGCGCCAACCGGGGCTGCCACGAGGCCTTCGCGGCGGTGTACGAGTGCGAGGTGCCCGTGGTGGCGGCGGTGCGCGGCTTCTGCCTGGGCGGCGGGATCGGCCTGGTGGGCAACGCGGACGTGATCGTGGCGAGCGAGGACGCCGTGTTCGGGCTGCCCGAGCTGGACCGGGGCGCGCTGGGCGCGGCCACGCATCTGGCCCGGCTGGTGCCCCAGCATCTGCTGCGCGCCCTGTACTACACCGCGCGCACGGTCACGGCGGCCGAGCTGCACGCGCACGGCTCGGTGTGGCGGGTGACTCCCCCGGACGAACTGGGGCGGGCCGCAATGGAGTTGGCCGGTGAGATCGCCGCGAAGGACGGTGAGCTGCTGCGGCTGGCGAAGGCGGCTCTCAACGGCATCGATCCGGTGGACGTGCGGCGCAGCTACCGCTTCGAGCAGGGCTTCACCTATGAGGCGAGCGTCGGCGGGGTCGCCGACCGGGTTCGCGACACCTTCGGCTCGGCAGCCGACGAGAGGGGCTCGGGTGAGTGACAAGACGATGAGCGCCGACGAGGCCGTCTCCCGTCTGGAGAGCGGCATGACCGTCGGCATCGGCGGCTGGGGCTCGCGCCGCAAGCCGATGGCTCTGGTGCGGGCGCTGCTGCGCTCGCCGGTCACCGATCTGACGGTGGTCTCGTACGGCGGGCCGGACGTCGGCATGCTCGCGGCGGCCGGACGGATCCGCAGGCTGGTCGCCGCGTTCGTCACCCTCGACTCGATTCCCCTCGAACCGCACTACCGCGCGGCCCGCGAGCGGGGCGCCTTCGCGCTGACCGAGGTCGACGAGGCGATGTTCCTGTGGGGGCTGCGCGCGGCCGCGCACCGGTTGCCGTTCCTGCCGGTGCGCGCGGGCCTCGGCTCGGACGTGATGCGGGTCAACCCCGAGCTGCGCACGGTGACGTCGCCGTACGAGGACGCGGAGACGTTCGTGGCCATGCCGGCCCTGCGGCTGGACGCGGCCCTGGTGCACGTCAACCGGGCCGACCGGCGGGGCAACGGACAGTACCTGGGCCCGGACCCGTACTTCGACGACCTCTTCTGCGAGGCCGCGGACACGGCGTACGTCAGCTGTGAACGGATCGTCGACACGGCCGAGTTGACCAAGGAGGCGCCGCCGCAGTCGCTGCTGATCAAGCGGCACACGGTGACGGGCGTCGTCGAGGCGCCGGGCGGGGCGCACTTCACGTCCTGCGCGCCCGACTACGGCCGGGACGAGGCGTTCCAGAAGCGGTACGCGACCACGCCGTGGGCGGAGTTCGCGGCCCGGTTCCTCGCCGGGGACGAGCAGGCGTACCGGGCGGCGGCGGCCGGGGAGGCGACATGAGCGCGGTGACCCGGGCGGAGTACTGCGTCGTGGCCTGCGCGGAGGCGTGGCGGGGGGCGGGCGAGATCCTGGCGAGCCCGATGGGCGTGATCCCCTCGGTGGGCGCGCGGCTCGCCCGGCGTACCTTCGCGCCGGAGCTGCTGCTGACCGACGGCGAGGCGCTGCTCGTCGACGGCGACGGCTCGGTGGAGGGCTGGCTGCCCTACCGTCAGCATCTGGCGCTGGTGACCGGAGGCCGGCGGCACGTGATGATGGGCGCGAGCCAGATCGACCGGTACGGCAACCAGAACATCTCCTGCATCGGCGACTGGGCGAAGCCGGTGCGCCAGCTGCTGGGGGTGCGGGGCGCTCCGGTCAACACCCTGAACAATCCGACCAGTTACTGGGTGCCCCGGCATTCGCGGCGGGTGTTCGTGGCGAAGGTCGACATGGTGTGCGGGGTGGGCTACGACCGTGCGGCGGGCGCGCGTCACCACCGCATCCCGCGGGTGGTCTCCGACCTGGGCGTGTTCGACTTCGCGACGCCCGACCACTCGATGCGGCTGGCGTCGCTGCATCCGGGGGTGAGCGTAGGGCAGGTCCGCGAGGCGACGGCGTTCGACCTCGTGATCCCCGGCGAGGTGCCGTACACGCGGGAGCCGACGGCTGCGGAGCTGCGGTTGATCCGTGAGGTGATCGATCCGGACGGCGCCCGCGCCCGGGAGGTGGCGAGCTGATGGAGACGGCGCTGACCCGGCTGGTCGGGGTGCGCCACCCGATCGTGCAGACCGGGATGGGATGGGTGGCGGGTCCGCGGCTGGTGTCGGCGACGGCGAACGCGGGGGCGCTGGGCGTCCTGGCCTCCGCCACCATGACCCTGGACGGACTGCGGGCGGCGGTGCGGGAGGTGAAGGCCCGCACGGACGCGCCGTTCGGCGTCAACCTGCGGGCCGACGCGGCGGACGCCGGCGACCGGGTGCGGATCATCGTCGACGAGGGGGTGCGGGTGGCGTCCTTCGCGCTGGCGCCCTCGCGCGAGCTGATCGCCGAGCTCAAGGCGGCCGGCGTCGTGGTCATCCCCTCGGTCGGGGCTCGCCGGCACGCCGAGAAGGTCGCCGCGTGGGGCGCGGACGCGGTGATCGTGCAGGGCGGCGAGGGCGGCGGCCACACCGGCGAGGTGGCCACGACGGTGCTGCTGCCGCAGGTGGTGGACGCCGTGGACGTCCCGGTGGTGGCTGCGGGCGGGTTCTTCGACGGGCGGGGGCTGGTGGCGGCGCTGGCGTACGGGGCGGCGGGCGTGGCGATGGGCACGCGGTTCCTGCTCACGTCGGACTCGCCGGTCCCGGACGCGGTGAAGGCCCGGTATCTGGCGGCGACGGCGCGGGACGTGACCGTCACCCGCGCGGTGGACGGTCTTCCGCACCGCATGCTGCGCACGGAGCTGGTCGGCGCTCTGGAGGACGCGGGCCGGGCCAGGGCCCTGCTGCGGGCGGTGCGGCACGCGGCGGGCTTCCGCAGGCTGTCGGGTCTGACCTGGCGGCAGATGGTCCACGACGGGCTGGCGCTGCGTCACGGCAGGGACCTCGCCTGGAGCCAGGTGCTGCTCGCCGCGAACACGCCGATGCTGCTGCGCTCGGCGATGGTGGAGGGGCGTACGGACGCGGGGGTGATGGCCTGCGGACAGGTCGCCGGTGTGATCGACGACCTGCCGTCGTGCGCGGACCTGGTGGAGCGCGTCGTGCGGGAGGCGTCGGAGCTGCTGACGTCCCTGAGCCACCGGGAGACCACCGGCTGACCGCACGGCCGCGCGGCCGCCGCACCCCCTCGTGACGGCGGCGCCGTCCCGGACGGCCCCCGCAGCTTCTCCGCCGCCTTCAGATCCGCTTTCCCCCGCAGTACACCCGCGGGGCGACCGGCGCCGACGGCAGGGCGGTGACGGTCTGATGCCGGTAGCTCGGTGGAGATGGCCTGGATGCCGTCCGGCTGCGACATCTGGTAGGCCGCGTTGTCGACGACGCGCACCCCCCGGGCGGCAGAGGCCTCGCGGGCGGCGGCGACCCGCGCCGTACCGCGTCCGCGGAAGGCCGGCTCCGGCCGCGCCGGCACGGCTCCGGCCGCCGGCCCGCCCCTCACAGCCGCTCGACGATCGTGACGTTGGCCTGGCCGCCGCCCTCGCACATCGTCTGCAGGCCGTAACGGCCGCCGGTGCGTTCCAGTTCGTGCAGGAGGGTCGTCATCAGCTTCGCGCCGGTCGCGCCGAGCGGGTGGCCCAGGGCGATCGCGCCGCCGTTGACGTTGACCCGCTCCGGGTCGGCCCCGGTCTCCTTGAGCCAGGCCAGGACGACGGGCGCGAAGGCCTCGTTGATCTCGACGAGGTCGATGTCGTCGATCGTGAGCCCGGTCTTCTTCAGGGCGTGCGCGGTGGCCGGGATCGGGGCGGTGAGCATGCGGATGGGGTCCTCGCCGCGCACGGAGAGGTGGTGCACGCGGGCCCGGGGGCGCAGCCCGTGGGCGCGGACGGCGTCCTCGGAGGCCAGCAGCAGGGCGGCCGCCCCGTCGGAGACCTGCGAGGAGCAGGCCGCGGTGACGGTGCCGCCGTCGATGACGGGCTTCAGCGCCGCCATCTTCTCCAGGGAGGTGTCCCGGCGCGGCCCCTCGTCGGCGGTGACGTCCCCGAGGGCGACGGTCTCGCGGGCGAAGCGACCCTCGTCGAGGGCGCGGACCGCCCGCCGGTGCGAGCGCAGGGCGAACTCCTCCTGGTCCCGGCGGGTGATGCCCCACTTGGCGGCGATCATCTCCGCGCCGGCGAACTGGTTGACGGGCCGGTCACCGTAGCGGGCGCGCCAGCCCTGGCTGCCGGCGAACGGGCCCTGGGTGAAGCCGAGCGGCTCGGCGGCCTGCCGGGTGGCGAACGCGATCGGGATCTGCGACATGTTCTGCACGCCGCCCGCGACCACCAGGTCCTGGGCCCCGGACAGCACGCCCTGCGCGGCGAAGTGCACGGCCTGCTGCGAGGAGCCGCACTGGCGGTCCACGGTCACGCCCGGCACCTCCTCGGGCAGTCCGGCGGCCAGCCAGCAGGTCCGTGCGATGTCCCCGGCCTGCGGGCCGACGGTGTCCAGGCAGCCGAAGACCACGTCCTCGACGGCCGCCGGGTCGACGCCCGCGCGCGCGAGGAGTTCCTTGAGCACATGCGCCCCGAGGTCGGCCGGGTGCACCCCGGACAGACCTCCCGCGCGCCGCCCCACGGGCGTACGGACCGCTTCGACGATGTAGGCCTCGGCCATGGCGACTCCCTCGGACGAAGGGGAACTTGCTGGGACTGTTCGCGCCGTGCTGGTCAGATGTCGCTGGAACGATGTCGCTGGGTCAGATCTCGCTGGTCAGATGTCGCAGCTCGGATGTCGCTGCTCAGATGTCGCTGGTCACCGGGCTGTTCTCGTACAGCGATCCCGTCCAGCACCATCGACAGGTACTGCCGGGCGATCTCCTCGGGGCTGTGCTGTCCGCCGGGCCGGTACCAGGACGCGGCGACCCAGACGGTGTCGCGGACGAAGCGGTAGGTGAGCCGGACGTCGAGGTCGGCGCGGAAGACCCGTTCCGCCACGCCGCGTTCCAGTGTGGACAGCCACGCCTTCTCGAACCTGCGCTGCGATTCGGCGAGGAACGCGAACCGTTCCTGCGCGACGAGCTGCCGGCTCTCCTTCTGATAGATCGCGACGGCGGCCCGGTGCCGGTCGATCTCCCGGAACGACTCGGTGACCAGTGCTTCGAGGGTCTCGCGGGGGCCCGTGCCGGCGGCCAGGACGGTGTCGTAGCCGTCCCACAACTCGTCGAGGAAGGTGCGCAGGATCTCTTCGAGCATCGACTCCTTGGAGTCGAAGTGGTAGTAGAGGCTGCCCGCGAGCATGCCCGCGTGGTCGGCGATCTTGCGCACGGTGGTGGCGTTGTAGCCCTGCTCGGCGAAGACCTCGGCGGCCGTGTTGAGCAGTTCGCCGCGGCGCGCGGGGGCGGCGGTCACCTGGGGTTTCTTCTTGGTCGGCACGGGTCCATTGTGGGCTGCTCCGGTCGTCAGGCGTGCTGGCTGCTGACGGCGACGACCTCGCCCGTCATGTACGAGGAGTAGCCGGAGGCAAGGAACACGATCACGTTGGCCACCTCCCAGGGCTGCGCGTACCGCCCGAAGGCCTCGCGTCCGGTCAGTTCCGCCAGCAGGTCGGGCGTGGTGACCTTCACCAGGTGCGGGTGCATGGCGAGGCTCGGCGAGACGGCGTTGACCCGCACCCCGTAGGCGGCCGCCTCGACGGCCGCGCAGCGGGTCAGGGCCATCACGCCCGCCTTCGCGGCGGCGTAGTGCGCCTGTCCGGCCTGGGCGCGCCAGCCGACGACGGAGGCGTTGTTGACGACGACGCCCCCGCCGCCGTCCGCCCGCATCAGCCGCAGGGCGGCCCTGGTGCACCGGAAGGTGCCGTTCAGCGTGACGTCCAGGACGCGCGTCCACTGCTCGTCGCTCATGTCGGCGAGCGGTGCGGTCCCGCCCAGCCCGGCGTTGTTGACGACGACGTCCAGCCGCCCGTGCGCCGCGACGGCGGCGTCGAACAGCGCCCGCACCTGACGCTCGTCGGTGACGTCGCAGGGCAGGGCCGCCACCGCCGCCGGGCCGAACTCCTCGGCGAGTTCGGCCTCGTAGTCCTTGAGGCGGCGCGAGTGGGCGTCGCTGATCAGGACGCGCGCGCCCTCCTCCAGGAAGCGGCGTGCGGTGGCGCCGCCGATGCCCGCGCCGGCCGCCGCGGTGATGACCGCGCTGCGTCCGTCGAGCAGCGCGTGCCCGGGAACGTACGGCGGACCCTCGACGTTCGTCATGACAGCACGCTAACCTACCAAACACTTGTTAGGGAAGAACGTCCGGGAAAGAGGGTGGCCGTGGACCTCGCACACTCCCCCGCCGACGAGGCGTTCCGCGCCGAGGCCCGGGCCTGGCTGCGCGCGCACGTGCCGGCTAAGCCACTGCCCTCGCTGGAGACCGCCGAGGGCTTCGCCGCACACCGCGCGTGGGAGGCGGAGCTGGCCGCGGACTGCTGGTCGGCGGTGAACTGGCCGGCCCGCTACGGCGGCCGGGACTGCGGGCTGACGCGCTGGCTGCTCTTCGAGGAGGAGTACTACGCGGCGGGCGCTCCGGCCCGGGTCAGCCAGAACGGCGTGAGCCTGCTCGCCCCCACCCTGTTCGACCACGGCACCGAGGAGCAGCGGTCCCGCGTGCTGCCCGCGATGGCCGCGGGCGAGGTCGTCTGGGCGCAGGCCTGGTCGGAGCCCGAGGCCGGCTCCGACCTGGCGGCGCTGCGCGCCAAGGCGGTCCGCGCGCCCGGCGGCTGGCGGCTGAGCGGCCAGAAGGCGTGGTCCTCGCGCGCGGCCTTCGCCGACCGCGCCTTCGGCCTGTTCCGCACCGACCCCGACGCGGGCGCGCCGCACCAGGGCCTCGGCTACTTCATGTTCGACCTGCGGGCCCCCGGCGTCACCGTGCGCCCGGTGGGCCGCCTCGACGGGAAGCCGGCCTTCGCGGAACTGTTCCTGGACGAGGTGTTCGTGCCAGAGGAGGACGTGATCGGCCGGCCGGGCGAGGGCTGGCGCATCGCGATGTCGACGGCGGCCAACGAGCGCGGGCTCACCCTGCGCTCCCCCGGCCGCTTTCTCGCCTCGGCGGAGCGTCTGCACGCCCTGTGGCGGGCCCAGGGCAGTCCGCCGAGCGCCGCGGACCGGGTCGCCGACGCCCTGATCGGCGCCCGCGCGTACCAGTTGTTCACCTGGGCGGCCGCCTCCCGCTTCCTGGCCGGCGAGCGGCTCGGCCCGGAGTCGAGCCTGAACAAGGTGTTCTGGTCCGAGTACGACATCGCGCTGCATGAGACGGCGCTGGATCTTCTGGGCGAGGAAGGGGAGTTGGGAGACACGGACTGGGCCGAGCGGTACGTCTTCTCCCTCGCCGGGCCGATCTACGCCGGCGCCAACGAGATCCAGCGTGACATCGTCGCCGAGCGCCTGCTCGGCCTGCCGAGAGGACGGCGCCCATGACCGGGTCACGGCCCGCGCCGATGCGGTTCCTGCTCGACGCCGAACAGCGGGCGTTCGCCCGGTCGCTGGACGCGATGCTGACCGCGGCCGGCACCGCGGCGGCGGTCCGCGACTGGAGCCGCGGCGACCGGGCCCGCGGGCGCGCGCTGTGGTCCCGGATCGCCGACGCGGGCGTCTTCGCCCTGGCGGTCCCCGAGAAGTACGACGGGCTCGGGCCCCGGCCGGTGGAACTGGCGGTGGCCTTCGTGGAGCTGGGGCGGCACGCGGTTCCGGGCCCGCTGGTGGAGACGGTCGCCGCGGCGGCCCTGCTGCTCGACGCCGGGCCGGCCGAGCGGTTCCTGGCGGCGCTGGCCTGCGGCGGATCGACGGCGACGGTGGCCCGCGAGGGCTCTTACGCCCTGGACGGCGACGCGGCCACGCTCCGGCTGTCCCTGGCCGCCGACGGCCTGCGGCTCGCCCCCGGGCACGGCCCGGTGCGGCCGTCGCTGGACCCGGCCCGTCGTCTCACCCGGCTGCTGCCGGGCGGCGAACTCCTCACCCCGGCCCCGGTTGTGGAGCGCGCGCTGCTGTGGGCCCGGCTCGCCACCGCCGCCCAGGCCCTCGGCGTCGGCCTGGCGCTGCTGGAGCGGACGGTGGCCCACGTCGGCCGGCGCGTCCAGTTCGGCGTGCCCATCGGCTCGTTCCAGGCGGTCAAACACCGGCTGGCCGACGTGAAGATCGCCCTGGAGTTCGCCCGCCCCCTGGTCCTGGGGGCCGCCGTGACGATGACCGCGGCGGACGTCGCCGCGGCGAAGGCGAGCGCCTGCGAGGCGGCGTACACGAGCGCGCGCGCCGCGCTCCAGTTGCACGGCGCGATCGGTTACACGGCGGAGCACGACCTGTCGCTCTGGCTCACCAAGGCCCGCGCGCTGCGCACGGCGTGGGGCAGCCCGGACGAGTGCCGCGCGGAGGTCCTGCGCGCCCACCCGTGACGTGCCGGGCGCGGACGACCCGCCGATGCCGGGGGCGGTGCGCGCGTGCGCGCCCTCAGGCGGTCACGCGGTCACCTTGGCGAGGAACGCGGCCAGGTTGGCCACCATGCGTTCGATCTTCTCGTCCAGGGTGATCGTCTCGTGCAGCCGGGCCCCCGCGCCCGCGTCGCGCTTGCCCCGCACGTACAGCGAGCAGGCGAGGTCGCTGCAGATGTACGCCCCCACGGAGTTGCCCTGCTGGCCGGCCCTGCCCGCCTTGGGCGCGACCATCAGCGAGACGCCGCCGGAGTGGGTGGTCAGGCACATGGTGCACATGCTGCGCCGGGCCTGCCAGGAGCCCGAGTCGGTCGAGCGCAGTTGCAGGGCTCGGGGCCGGCCGTCCAGCTCCATGACCAGGTAGCCCCGGTCGGGGGCCTGGGGGTCGCGCCAGCCGAGGTAGTCGAGGTCGTCCCAGGGCCGGTCGTCCAGGTCGCGCGGCACGGACAGGCGCTTGGCCTCGCCCTTGGTGCAGTTCACGAAGGCGGCGCGGATCTCTTGTTCGGTCAGCGGCTTCATGTCGGCCAGGCTAATTTGCCTAAAGTCTTTAGGCAAATACTTAGAAGGTCATGGGTGACGCATAATGGCCGTCGGCAGGCAGCTCGCTGCGCAGGGCGACGGTTCCGGGCGGGAGACGATCATGGGGCGCGTAGGGCTGAGCACGGAACGCCTGGTCCGGGCGGGCGCGGAGCTGGCCGACGAGGTCGGCTTCGACCAGGTGACCGTCTCGGCGCTGGCCCGACGCTTCGACGTCAAGGTCGCGAGCCTGTACTCGCACGTGAGGAACTCCGACGATCTGCGCACCCGGATCGCCCGGCTGGCGCTGGCCGAGCTCGCCGACCGGGGGGATATCGCGCTGGCCGGGCGGGCCGGCAAGGACGCCCTGACCGCGCTGGCCGGCGTCTACCGCGACTACGCCCGCGAGCACCCCGGCCGCTACGCCGCGGCCCAGCTGAGACTCGACCCCGAGGCGGCGGCCGCGAGCGCGGGCGGCCGGCACGCCCGCATGACCCGGGCGGTCCTGCGCGGCTACGACCTGGCCGAGCCCGACCAGACCCACGCCGTGCGCCTGCTGGGCAGCGTCTTCCACGGCTACGTCAGCCTGGAGCTGGGCGGCGGGTTCAGCCACAGCGCCCCCGACACCCAGGAGACCTGGACGCGGATCCTGGACGCCCTGGACGTGCTGCTGCGCAACTGGCCGCCCGAGGGGTGAGCGCCCGGCCGGACGGCGTGGAAGGAACCCGCGTCGTCCACCGCCCGCTTCGCGGGCACGGGCAGTTCGTCGAGCGACGGGTCGGCGCTCAGCCTCTCCCGACCCTCCGGACCCGCCCATCCGTTCGCACGCCGGTTGATGGGGATGGAATGACAAGGAGCACGACATTCCGCCTCTAGGGTGTGCGGCATGAAACGTGCCGCCGCCCTGGTCTGCGCCGCCGTGGCGTCGACGGCGTATCTGCTCGTCCCCGCACCGACCGCGGGACCCGCACGGGACGAACGCCCCGCCCGGCCCGAGCGCCTCGCGCAGGCCGAACGGCGGGCGGCGGCCGAACGACCCGCACAGCCCGCCCGGTCGGCACACCCCTCGCGCCGCGCACCGGCGGAGCGATCCGCGCAGGACCGGCGACCCGCCCGGCCGGCGGCCGCGGCCGGTCTCGCCGCCCCGGCGCAGAAGGAACTGGCCCAGCAGATCGTGGCCAGCGCGGAGAACGGCACCCTGGACTGGCGCAGCGCGTACGGCTACGTCGAGGACATCGGTGACGGCCAGGGCTACACGGCGGGCCTGATCGGCTTCTGCACCGGCACCCACGACCTCCTCACCCTCGTCGAGGGCTACACCCGCGGCCGCCCGGACAACGCGCTGGCCCGATACCTGCCCGCCCTGCGCCGGGTCGACGGCACCGACTCGCACGCGGGCCTGGACCCGGGTTTCCCGGCCGCCTGGCGCGCCGAGTCCGAGGTCCCCGCCTTCCGGGCCGCGCAGGACGCCGAGCGCGACCGCGTCTACTTCGATCCGGCGGTCCGTCGGGGCCGTGCCGACGGGCTGGGGGCGCTGGGTCAGTTCATCTACTACGACGCGCTGGTCTTCCACGGTCCCGGCGCGGGTCCCACCAGCTTCGACGGCATCCGGGCCCGTGCGATGCGCCGGGCCCGCACCCCGGCCGAGGGCGGCGGGGAGGCCGCCTACCTCGGCGCGTTCCTCGACGCCCGTCGCCGCGCCATGCTGATCCGGCACCCCGGCGTCGACACCTCACGCGTCGACACGAGCCAGCGCCGCTTCCTGGGAGAGGGCAACCTCGGGCTGCGTCCGCCGCTGCGCTGGCAGGTGTACGGGGAGACGTTCCGCGTCCCGTAGGGGAACCCGGCCGGGCGGCGACGCCGGTCCGGCCGGGTGCGCCGGACGTGCCGCGGCGCCTGCCGGTCCGGTCGGGGACATGGCAGGCGCCGCGTAGTGTTCCGCACGCCTTTGTACGGGACGTTCAGAGTGCCCCGGTGAGGGGACGTCAGACCATCAGGGAACGGTCCGTCGGGCGGATCGGGGCCGGCAGCTCGCTGGCGCCGGTGAGGAACCGGTCGACGCCGCGGGCGGCCGAGCGGCCCTCCGCGATCGCCCACACGATGAGCGACTGGCCGCGGCCCGCGTCGCCGGCGACGTACACGCCCGGCACGTTGGTCGCGAAGTCGGCGTCGCGGGCGATGTTGCCTCGCTCGTCGAGGTCCAGGCCGAACTGCTCGACGAGACCGTTCTCGCGGTCCGTGCCGGTGAAGCCCATCGCCAGCGTCACCAGCTGGGCGGGGATCTTGCGCTCCGTGCCCGGCTTCGGGGTCAGCCTGCCCTCGACGAACTCGACCTCGCTGAGGTGCAGCCACTGGACGTTGCCGTCCTCGTCGCCCTCGAAGTGGGTGGTGGAGACGGAGTAGACCCGCTCGCCGCCCTCCTCGTGCGCGCTGGTGACCTTGTACAGCATGGGGAAGGTCGGCCACGGCTGGGAGACCGCGTCCCGCTCCTCGCCCGGGCGGGGCATGATCTCCAGCTGGGTGACGGAGGCCGCGCCCTGCCGGTGAGCCGTGCCCACGCAGTCGGCGCCGGTGTCGCCGCCGCCGATGACGACCACGTGCTTGCCCTCGGCCGAGATCGGGGGCGCCACGAAGTCGCCCTCCTGCACCTTGTTGGCCAGCGGCAGGTACTCCATCGCCTGGTAGACGCCCTTGAGCTCACGGCCGGGGACCGGCAGGTCCCGGGCGGTCGTGGCGCCGGCGGCGATGACGATGGCGTCGTAGCGCTTCTTGAGGTCGGTCGCCCTGAGGTCGCGGCCGATCTCGATGCCGGTGCGGAAGCGGGTGCCCTCCGCGCGCATCTGCTCGATGCGGCGGTTGATGTGCCGCTTCTCCATCTTGAACTCGGGGATGCCGTACCGCAGGAGGCCTCCGATGCGGTCCGCGCGCTCGTAGACGGCGACGGTGTGGCCGGCCCGGGTCAGCTGCTGGGCGGCGGCCAGGCCCGCCGGGCCCGAGCCGATGACCGCGACCGTCTTGCCGGACAGGCGCTCGGGCGCCTGCGGGGCGACGTCACCGGTCTCCCACGCCTTGTCGATGATCGAGACCTCGACGTTCTTGATGGTGACCGGCGGCTGGTTGATGCCGAGCACGCACGCCGACTCGCAGGGGGCCGGGCACAGCCGCCCGGTGAACTCCGGGAAGTTGTTCGTGGCGTGCAGCCGCTCCGACGCGGCCGACCAGTCCTCGCGGTAGGCGTAGTCGTTCCACTCGGGGATCAGGTTCCCCAGCGGACAGCCGTTGTGACAGAACGGGATGCCGCAGTCCATGCACCGGCTGGCCTGCTTGCCGATGATCGGCAGCAGCGAGCCGGGGACGTAGACCTCGTTCCAGTCCTTCAGCCGCACGTCGACGGGACGGGACTTGGCGACCTCGCGGCCGTGGTTCAAAAAGCCCTTGGGGTCAGCCATTGGTCGCCGCCTCCATCATCTTCTCGGTGATCTCGGACTCGGAGAGTCCCGCCTGCTCGGCGGCGTCCTTGGCGGCGAGCACTGCCTTGTACGCACTGGGGATGATCTTGCTGAAGCGCTCCGCGGCCACGTCCCAGTCGGCCAGCAGCTTCTCGGCGACCGTGGAACCGGTCTCCTCGGCGTGGCGGCGCACCACGTCGTGCAGCCACTGCTTGTCCGCGTCGTCCAGTGCCTCGACGGCGGCCAGGTTGCCCGCGTTGACGTTGTCGCGGTTCAGGTCGATCACGTAGGCGATGCCGCCGGACATGCCGGCCGCGAAGTTGCGGCCCGTCTCGCCGAGGACCACCGCGTGACCGCCGGTCATGTACTCGCAGCCGTGGTCGCCCACGCCCTCGGAGACGACCGTCGCGCCGGAGTTGCGGACGCAGAACCGCTCGCCGGTGCGACCGCGCAGGAACAGCTCGCCACCGGTCGCGCCGTAGGCGATGGTGTTGCCCGCGATGGTCGAGAACTCGGCGAGGTGGTCGGCGCCCCGGTCGGGACGGACGATCACCCGGCCGCCGGAGAGGCCCTTGCCGACGTAGTCGTTGGCGTCGCCCTCCAGGCGCAGCGTGACGCCGCGCGGGAGGAAGGCGCCGAAGGACTGGCCGGCGGAGCCGGTGAAGGTGATGTCGACGGTGTCCTCGGGCAGGCCCGCGCCGCCGAACTTCTTCGTCACCTCGTGGCCGAGCATGGTGCCGACCGTGCGGTTGATGTTGCGGATGGCGACCTGGGCGCGCACCGGCTGGGCGTCGGTCGCGGAGTCCGCGGCCAGGGCGTCGGCGGCGAGCTTGATCAGCTCGTTGTCGAGCGCCTTCTCCAGGCCGTGGTCCTGCGCGACGACCTGGTGCAGTGCGGCGCCCTCGGGCAGCGCGGGCACGTGGAACAGCGGGGCGAGGTTGAGGCCCTGGGCCTTCCAGTGGTCGACGGCGCGCTCGACGTCGAGGACCTCGGCGTGGCCGACGGCCTCCTCGATCGAGCGGAAGCCCAGCTCGGCGAGGAGTTCGCGGACCTCCTCGGCGATGAACCGGAAGAAGTTGACGACGTACTCGGCCTTGCCGGCGAAGCGGTCGCGCAGCACCGGGTTCTGGGTGGCGATGCCGACGGGACAGGTGTCCAGGTGGCAGACGCGCATCATGACGCAACCGGAGACGACGAGCGGGGCGGTCGCGAAACCGAACTCCTCGGCGCCGAGCAGCGCGGCGATGATCACGTCCCGGCCGGTCTTGAGCTGGCCGTCGGTCTGGACCACGATCCGGTCGCGCAGGCCGTTGAGCAGCAGGGTCTGCTGGGTCTCGGCGAGACCGAGCTCCCAGGGGCCGCCCGCGTGCTTGAGCGACGTCAGCGGCGAGGCGCCGGTGCCGCCGTCGTGGCCGGAGATGAGGACGACGTCCGCGTGCGCCTTGGACACACCCGCGGCGACCGTGCCGACGCCGACCTCGGAGACCAGCTTCACGTGGATCCGCGCCTGCGGGTTCGCGTTCTTCAGGTCGTGGATCAGCTGGGCCAGGTCCTCGATCGAGTAGATGTCGTGGTGCGGCGGCGGCGAGATCAG
Source organism: Streptomyces sp. NPDC058291 (assembly GCF_042880855.1). Taxonomy (NCBI): domain Bacteria; kingdom Bacillati; phylum Actinomycetota; class Actinomycetes; order Kitasatosporales; family Streptomycetaceae; genus Streptomyces; species Streptomyces sp. NPDC058291. Next base: position 33,435 of record NZ_JBHVYK010000036.1, on the reverse strand, counting down.
ACCGACACCGGGAGTGCTGTGCCGGGTCTTGGCGACCCACGGGTAGACCTTGTGGCCGGGCAGCTGGCCGCCCTCGCCGGGCTTGGCGCCCTGGGCCATCTTGATCTGGATGTCGTCCGCGTTGACCAGGTACTCGGAGGTCACGCCGAAGCGGCCGGAGGCGACCTGCTTGATGGCGGAGCGGCGCGCCGGGTCGTACAGGCGCTCCGGGTCCTCGCCGCCCTCACCGGTGTTGGACTTGCCGCCCAGCTGGTTCATGGCGATGGCGAGGGTCTCGTGCGCCTCCTGCGAGATGGAGCCGTACGACATGGCGCCGGTGGAGAAGCGCTTGACGATCTCGGAGATCGGCTCGACCTCCTCGAGGGGGATCGAGGGACGGTCCGACTTGAGTCCGAACAGACCGCGCAGCGTCATGAGGCGCTCGGACTGCTCGTTCACACGGTCCGTGTACTTCTTGAAGATGTCGTAGCGGGCCGTGCGGGTGGAGTGCTGGAGGCGGAAGACCGTCTCGGGGTCGAACAGGTGCGGCTCGCCCTCGCGGCGCCACTGGTACTCGCCGCCTATGTCCAGGGCGCGGTGCGCCGGCGCGATGCCGGAGGCGGGGTAGGCCTTGGCGTGGCGGGCGGCGACCTCCTTGGCGACGACGTCGATGCCGATGCCGCCGATCTTGGTGGCGGTGCCGCTGAAGTAGCGGGCGACGAAGGCGTCGTCGAGACCGACGGCCTCGAAGACCTGGGCGCCGCGGTAGGAGGCGACGGTGGAGATGCCCATCTTGGACATGACCTTCAGGACGCCCTTGCCGAGCGCGTAGATCAGGTTGCGGATCGCCTGCTCGGGCTCCATGCCGTCGAGGAAGGTGCCCGCGCGCAGCAGGTCCTCGACCGACTCCATGGCCAGGTACGGGTTGACGGCGGCGGCGCCGAACCCGATCAGCAGGGCGACGTGGTGGACCTCGCGGACGTCGCCGGCCTCGACCAGCAGGCCCACCTGGGTGCGCTGCTTGGTGCGGATGAGGTGGTGGTGGACGGCCGAGGTGAGCAGCAGCGAGGGGATCGGCGCGTGCTCGGCGTCGGAGTGGCGGTCGGACAGCACGATGAGCCGGGCGCCGTTGTCGATGGCGGCGTCGGCCTCGGCGCAGATCTCGTCGATCCGCGCGGCCAGCGCCTCGCCGCCGCCGTGCACCCGGTAGAGGCCGGAGAGCGTGGTGGCCTTGAAGCCCGGCATGTCGCCGTCGGCGTTGATGTGGATGAGCTTGGCCAGCTCGTCGTTGTCGATCACCGGGAAGGGCAGGGTGACCGAGCGACAGGACGCGGCGGTGGGCTCCAGCAGGTTGCCCTCGGGGCCCAGGGAGGAGCGCAGCGAGGTGACGAGCTCCTCGCGGATGGCGTCCAGCGGCGGGTTGGTGACCTGCGCGAACAGCTGGGTGAAGTAGTCGAAGAGCAGCCGCGGGCGGGCCGAGAGCGCGGCGATCGGCGAGTCGGTGCCCATGGAGCCGAGGGGCTCGCCGGCGGTCTTGGCCATCGGCGCGAGGATGAGGCGCAGCTCTTCCTCGGTGTAGCCGAAGGTCTGCTGACGGCGGGTGACCGAGGCGTGGGTGTGCACGATGTGCTCGCGCTCGGGCAGGTCGATCAGCTCGATCTCGCCGGCCTCGAGCCATTCGGCGTAGGGGTTCTCGGCGGCGAGCTGCGCCTTGATCTCGTCGTCCTCGATGATGCGGTGCTCGGCGGTGTCGACGAGGAACATGCGGCCGGGCTGCAGGCGGCCCTTGCGGACGACCCTGGCGGGGTCGATGTCGAGGACGCCGACCTCGGAGCCGAGGACGACGAGACCGTCGTCGGTGACCCAGTAGCGGCCGGGGCGCAGACCGTTGCGGTCGAGCACGGCGCCGACCTGGACGCCGTCGGTGAAGGTGACGCAGGCCGGGCCGTCCCAGGGCTCCATCAGCGTGGAGTGGAACTGGTAGAAGGCGCGCCGGGCCGGGTCCATGGAGTCGTGGTTCTCCCACGCCTCCGGGATCATCATCAGCACGGAGTGGGGCAGCGAGCGGCCGCCGAGGTGGAGCAGTTCGAGCACCTCGTCGAAGGACGCCGAGTCGGAGGCGTCCGGCGTGCACACCGGGAAGATCCGCTCGATGGCCTTGTCGTCCGCACCGAACAGGTCGGAGACGAGCTGCGACTCGCGGGCGGTCATCCAGTTGCGGTTGCCCTTGACGGTGTTGATCTCACCGTTGTGCGCGACGAAGCGGTACGGGTGTGCGAGCGGCCACGACGGGAAGGTGTTCGTGGAGAAACGCGAGTGGACGAGCGACACCGCCGAGGCGAAGCGGCGGTCGGACAGGTCCGGGAAGAAGGGCTCCAGCTGGCCGGTGGTCAGCATGCCCTTGTAGACGATCGTCCGCGCGGAGAGCGACGGGAAGTACACGCCGGCCTCGCGCTCGGAGCGCTTGCGCAGCACGAACGCCTTGCGGTCGAGGTCGATGCCCTGCGACCGGCCGTCGGTGACGAAGACCTGCCGGAAGGCGGGCATCGTCGAGCGGGCGGTGGCGCCCAGCAGCTCCGGGGCGACCGGCACCTCGCGCCAGCCGAGGACGGTGAGGCCCTCTTCGCCGGCGATCGTCTCGATCTGCGAGACGATGTCCGCCATGCCGTCCTCGGGGAGGAAGGCGATGCCGACGGCGTAGTGGCCGGCCTCGGGAAGCTCGAATCCGGCGGCCTCGCGGAAGAAGGCGTCCGGGACCTGGGTGAGGATGCCCGCGCCGTCGCCGGAGTCCGGCTCGGAGCCGGTGGCGCCCCGGTGTTCGAGGTTGCGCAGCACGGTGAGCGCCTGCTCGACCAGCGCGTGGCTCGCCTCGCCCGTGAGGGTCGCCACGAAGCCGACGCCGCAGGCGTCGTGCTCGTTGCGGGGGTCGTACATACCCTGCGCAGCAGGGCGAGCATCCATGAAGGACCAGTTCTGGCCATTCGCGGAATGCTGGGACGGCTGGCGCGGCGTACGCATCGGCTCTCCCGTCGTCGTCTCAAGTGGCAATGTCTGCTGGCGAAGGGACGACGTTGGCCCTCTGCGTAACGCAAAATTTCGTGCAGGTTACATGATGGAGCGGTTCTCGGGAACCGGATACTCCGTTCCAGCATGCGGACGCCACGGGCCGACGGCGGGGTACCGCGGACGTGGCTCAAAAGTATGGGGGGACCGGACGGGAGGCGATCGATCAGACCGTGGCCCGCCGGGCCGGAGGGGGCGGGGGGAGCGGGCGTCACCCACCCCGCGAGTGCACCGCAGGCGTCATTGCCCACAGCGCTTACGGCTCATGCCCGTTGGTGAAGCCGCCGAAACCAGTCAGTAACAACTACTTATGCGGCCCAACGCATAAGTACGATCGGTCTATCCTACGGCCGTTCCGAACAAGCTGCCCAGGGCGTACGTCACACCGGCCGCCGCCCCGCCGAGGGCGAGCTGCCGCAGCCCGCTGAACCACCAGGTCCGCGCGGTCACCCGGGCCACCACCGCGCCACAGCCGAACAGTCCGACGAGCGCGAGCAGCACGGCCGGCCACAGCGAGGCGGCCCCCAGCAGATAGGGCAGCACGGGCAGCAGCGCGCCCAGCGCGAACGCCCCGAAGCTGGACACGGCCGCCACCAGCGGCGAGGGCAGGTCGGAGGGGTCGATGCCCAGTTCCTCGCGGGCGTGGATCTCCAGCGCCTGCTCCGGGTCGCGGGAGAGCTGCTGGGCGACCTGCCGCGCCAGCGCGGGCTCCACGCCCCGGGACACGTACAGCGCGGCGAGCTCCGCCTCCTCGTCCTGCGGGTGCTTCTTCAGCTCCCGCCGCTCCACGTCCAGCTCGGCCTCGACCAGTTCACGCTGGGAGGCGACGGAGGTGTACTCGCCGGCGGCCATGGAGAAGGCGCCGGCGGCCAGCCCCGCGAGACCGGTGATGACGATGGTCTGCTGACCGACCGACCCGCCGGCCACGCCGGTCATCAGGGCGAGGTTCGAGACCAGGCCGTCCATCGCACCGAACACGGCGGGGCGCAGCCAGCCTCCGGTGACGTCCCGGTGGGTGTGGTTGTCACGGTGCGCCTCGTGCAGGGACGCCTCGGTCTCGATGATGGCCATGAAGATCCCCCAGGGACGGAAGAGATTAGCTAAGCCAAAGCTAACTCTGGACACATTCTAATTTCTGACAACACCAAAGTACGCGGGCGGATTCCTCGCCGCCAGCTAGGAAAGGCTGAGCTAACCTGCGGCTTTACCGTCGAGCGCTCATTCGAGAAGGTGTGCGCACAGATGTCGACCGGGTGACATGAGGGAAATTCAGGCGGGGGTCAACCGCCGACGGTGGGACACATCCGCTGACGGTTCCGCGCCCGTGCGGATCCCCCGGAGGAGAGGCCGCCCATGCCGACGATCCGTGACCGAGCCCGCGGCGCGATGCTCGGTCTGGCCGTGGGAGACGCGCTGGGCGCCCCCGCGGAGAACCTGAAGCCGTCCGAGATCCGCGCCCGGTGGGGCCGCATCACGGGCTACGTCACCGACCGGCCGGCCGGCACCGACGACACCGAGTACGCGATCTTCTCCGGCCTGCTGCTGGCCCGCCACGGCTCGGCGCTCACCCCGGCCCATGTGGAGTCGGCCTGGCACCAGTGGATCGCCGACCTCGACGAGGGCCCCTTCCGCGGCGCCGGCTTCAGCGAGCGCGGCACCCTGGAGAACCTCCGCCGCGGCCTGGCGGCGCCCATCTCCGCCCAGCACCGGCACGCCTGGAGCGACGGGCTGGCCATGCGCGCCGCGCCCTTCGGCGTCTTCGCCGCGGGCCGTCCGGCGGAAGCGGCCCGGCTGGTCGCGATCGACGGCGCGGTGAGCCACGACGGCGAGGGCATCCACGGCGGACAGGCCGTCGCGGCGGGGGTCGCGGCGGCCATGGCCGGAGCGCCGCCGGCCGCCGTGGTGGCCTCGGCCCTGGCGGTGATCCCCGAGGACTCCTGGACGGCGCGCTCCCTGCGCAGGGCGGTGGCGGTGGCCCACCGGGGCGAACGGGCGGTGCGCTCCGCCGTCGTCATCGGCGGCTACCCGTGGACCGACCTCGCGCCCGAGGCGGTCGCCCTCGCCTTCGGCGCGTACGCGGCGGCCGACGGCGACTTCCGCGAAGCCGTCCTGACCGCCGTGAACATGGGCCGCGACGCCGACACCACGGCGGCGGTGGCCGGCGCCCTGGCCGGCGCGACGCGGGGAGTCGCGGCGATCCCGCCGGACTGGGCGGCTGCGATCGGCCCGGCCCGGGGCAGCTGCCTGCCCTCGATGGCGGGACACCACGTCCTGGACGTGGCGGAGCTGCTGGTGCCCGAAGAGGGCGGCAAGTGGGGCGAGGGAGTGGTCGTGGAGAACCTCGTGCCGAGCCTGACAGGCCTCGGCCGGCCCCCCGCCCCCGACCCGTCCGCCTTCATCCTGGCGGCCAACGACAGTGCGGAGGCGGGCGAATGACGACAGGGACGGCCACGGCGAACCCCGACGAACCCCCGACCGCCGCCCCCCAGGACACCCCGCCGCGGACCCCCTCACCCGGCCATGGGAGCCGCACGCGGCAGGGCGACACGCGCCGCGCCGGCGATACCGACGCGATCCCGGGCGACGCCGTGCACGTCGTCGCCGCCCACCCCCAGCAGGGCGACGCGCGCGACGGAGCCGGGGGCGAGGACGACACCCGGTCCGCCCGGTCCGCCCGCTGGACCCGCTCGACGCACTCCGTCCGCACGGTCCGCCCCGCCCCTCCGCATGCGGAGGGGCGCGTCGCGGGTCTTCTGCTCGGCCTCGCCGCGGGGGACGCCGCCGGCTGGCCCGCCGCCCGGCACCGCGCGGCCCGGATGCCCGAGTGGACCCGCCGTCTCACCCGCGAGCTCGACACCTTCGCCGAGCACAACGCCACCACCACCCTCCCCGTCCCCATCGCCCTGAACCAGCCCCCCGAGCCACTGCGCCTGGGCCCCTCCGACGACGCCGAGTGGGCGGCGTTCGCGGCCGAGGCGCTGCTGCGGGCCGGCGACGACGCCCTCGGCGACCTGAGCCGCGAACGCCGCACGCGCGCCGCGATCGACCTGGCCTGGAACGCGATCGCCTGTGAGGTGGCCGCCGCGGCCGACCGCGCCCCCGAGGTCGAGTCCGCCGTCCTGCCGCTGCGCGCGCGCATCTCCGTGCGGGCCGGTCTGGGCAATCTCGCCGCCGGTCTGCGACCCCCCGCCACCGGCCACGACAACCCCCACTACTTCGACGACGCGGCCTGCGTCCGAGCCTGCGTCCTGGCGGTGGCCCACCCCGGCGACCCCCGACTCGCCGCCGAACTGGCCGAGTTCGACGCCCGCTACACCCAGGACGGCGACGGAGTGCACGGCGCGCGGGCGATGGCGGCGGCCCTGGCCCTGGCCCTCGTCGGCGCGGACCCCGAGGACTGCGTGGCGGCGGCGCTGGCCGAGCTCCCCGAGCACACGGAGATCGGCCGCAACGCCCGGCACGCGCTCCGGCTGGCCCGCGACGCCGACAGCGCCTTCGCGCTCGTCCCCCTGCTGGAACACCAGATCGTCGACCACGTCTACAGCTACGGCATCGCGGCGGCGGAGACGGTCCCGGTGGCCCTCGCCCTGGCGACGGCGTCGGGCGGCCGCATCGGCGAGGCGGTCCCGGAGGCGGCCTGTCTGTCCCGGGTCGCGGACTCGGCCCCGGCCCTGGCCGGCGCGCTGACGGGCGCGCTGGGCGGCGGCGAGGCGATCCCCGCCGCGTGGCGCGACAGCTGCCGCACCCTCTCCGGCTGCGTCCTGCCCCGCCTCACCGGCACCGACCTGGTGAAACTCGCCGAACTCCTGGAAGCCGCACAACCGGCCCCACCAGGAGGATGATTCCGGGCATGACGCCCAAAGCATCGGAAAGCACCGGCGCACCCCTGGAAGAACGCATCACCGGCGCCCTCGTGGGGGCCGCCGTGGGCGACGCCCTCGGCGGCCCCGTCGAGGGCTACTCCCCCGAGCAGATCCTCCAGCGGCACGGCGGCCGGGTGCACGGCGTCGTCGGCCCCTGGAACGGCGACGACTGGCGCACCGCCCGCCCCATCGCCCCGTACCACAAGGGCGACGGCCACGTCACCGACGACACCTTGATGACCCATGCGCTGATCAGGGTCTACGCCACGGTCCGCGACCACCTGGACGCCTACGCCGTCGCCGACCACCTGGTGCCCGACCTGATGACGACCCCGCGCTGGATCCCGGAGCTGGAGGCGGAAACACTGCCCCTGCACCGGCTCTTCCTCGCGGAGAAGTGGCTGGTGACGAAGGTCCACTACGGCCATGCCGACCCGCGCGAGGCCGGCGTCGGCAACATCGTCAACTGCGGCGCCGCGATGTACATGGCCCCCGTCGGGCTGGTCAACGCCGCCGCTCCGGAGAGCGCGTACGCCGAGGCCCTGGACGTCGCGGGCGCCCACCAGTCGTCGTACGGCCGTGAGGCGGCCGGGGTCTTCGCGGCGGCGGTGGCGGCGGCCTGCGCGCCACGGGCGACGCCGGAATCGGTGGTCGCGAGCTGTCTGTCCCTGGCGAAGGACGGCACGCGCGCGGCGATCGAGGCGGTCTGCGAAGCGGCGACCCGCCACACCGACTTCGAGTCCGCTCTCGTCCCGCTCCGGGAGGCGGTGACGCCGTTCGACACGGTCGGCCCCGACTACCGCCGGCCCTCACTGGCCGCCCGCCGCCCCTCCCGGGTCCACGCGATCGAGGAACTCCCCGTCGCACTGGGCATGTTGCTGGTCGCCGGCGGCGACTACCGGCACGCGGTGCTCGGCTCCGTGAACTACGGCCGCGACTGCGACTCCATCGCCACGATGGCCGGCGCGCTGGCCGGCGCGCTGGGCTCGCCCGTCCCGGACGACTGGGCCAAACAGGTCTCCGGGGCCAGCCGGCTCGACCTCTGGCAGCCCGCGGCGACGCTCGTCGAGGTCACCGGGGAGATCTTCGAACGCGACGTCCGCCGCCGCCGCGCCCACGAGCAGGCGTTCCGCGCCCTGGGAGGCCCGCGATGCTCCGACTGACCTGGGTCCAACCGGAGGACCTCCTCGGGCACGAGCTGCGCCAGGCCGCCCAGGACGGCCGGGCGGCGGGGGCGGTCGCCGCCCGCTGGAAGGCCGCGGGCGGCTGCGAGGCGCCGGTCCGGGCGGGCGCCTCGCCGCAGCGCGCCTCCCGCTACCTGCGCCTCCTCGCCGAGGACCTCCTGGACGAACTGGCCGACCTGCCCAGCCGCTCGGCGGAGGACGAGCCGACGGAACTGGCGAAGATCAGGGCCCTGTGCCCGCGGTGGCCGAGCCGGCCGGCCGACGCCCGCCCTCCCGCCCCTCCTACCGCCCCCGCCCCGGCCCTGGAGACGGCCCGGCTGGAGGCGGCCTGGCTGGGCCGGGCCGCCGGCTGCCTCCTCGGCAAACCCGTCGAGAAACTCCCCCCGGACGCCATCCGCGCCCTCGCCCAAGCGGCCGGCAACTGGCCCCTCACCGGCTACTTCACCGCCCGAGGAGTCCCCCGGCCCCTCCTCGACGCCCACCCCTGGAACCGCCGCTCCGCGAACACCTCGCTCGCCGAGAACATCGACGGCATGCCCGAGGACGACGACCTCAACTACCCGCTGCTCAACCTGCTCCTGCTCCAACGCCACGGCAAGGACTTCACCACCGCGGACGTCGCCCGGCTCTGGCTCGACGAACTCCCGCCGGGCCGCACCTTCACCGCCGAACGCGTCGCCCTGCGCAACCTGCTCTGCGGCGTCGAACCCCCGCACACCGCCCGCCACCGCAACCCCTTCCGTGAATGGATCGGCGCCCTGATCCGCGCCGACGTGCACGGCTGGACCAACCCCGGCGACCCCGCGGCCGCCGCGGAACAGGCCCACCGCGACGCCTGTCTCACCCACACCGCCAACGGCGTCTACGCGGCGATGTTCACGGCGGCCGTCATCGCCGCGGCCGCGACCGGCGCCCACGACGTCCACGCCTGTCTGCGCACCGGACTGACCGTCGTCCCCCCGCGCTCGCGCCTGGCCCGGGCCGTCGAGCACGCCGTCCGGCTCGCCGACGAACACCCCGGCCCCGACGGATTCGACGCCGTCGTGGACGAACTCCACGCCGCCCACCAGGGATACCACTGGGTCCACGCCGTCCCCAACACCGCCCTGATCGCCGCCGCCCTCACCCACGCGGACGGCGACTTCACCCGCTCCGTCCGCGGCGCAGTGGCCGGCGGCCTGGACACCGACTCGGCCGGCGCGACCGCCGGCGGCGTCGCCGCCCTGCTCGCCGGCGACCCGGCCGCCCTCCCCGACCACTGGACGGCCCCCCTCAAGAACCGGCTGGCCACCTCCGTCGCCGACCTCAACGGCGTCGGCTTCGACACTCTGGCCCATCTGACCTGGTCCCTCACCCACCGGGAGGCTTCCCGCCCATGACCGACATCGTCGTGCTCGGCAGCACGAACATGGACCTCGTCGCCTACGTCGAGAAACCCCCGCAGTGGGGAGAGACCGTGACCGGACGGGAGTTCCGCACGATCCCCGGCGGCAAAGGCGCCAACCAGGCCATCGCCGCCGCCCACGCGGGCGGGGCGGTCTCGGTGATCGGCGCGGTCGGCAACGACGCCTTCGGCGCCCGGCTGCGCTCCACCCTCGAACACTCGGGGGTCAACACCGACCACCTGCGCACCGTCGAGGCGCCTTCGGGCACCGCGCACATCGTCGTGGACGACGAGGGCGGCAACGCCATCGTCGTCGTCCCCGGAGCCAACGGCACCGTCGACCACCTCGCCCCCGGCGACGAGGGCCTCATCGCCTCCGCCGACGCGCTCCTGCTGCAACTGGAAGTCGCCCTGGCCGCGGTCGTCGCAGGCGCCCGGGCAGCCCGCGCGCACGGCGTCCGGACGATCCTCACCCCGGCCCCCGCCCAGCCGTTGCCGCCCGAACTGCTGGCCGCCACCGACCTGTTGATCCCCAACGAGCACGAGGCCGCCGCGCTCACCGGGCGCACCGACCCGCACGAGGCGGCCCGCGCCCTGTTGGACAGCGTGCCCGAGGTGGTCATCACGCTGGGACCGGCCGGCAGCCTGTACGCGGCTCGCGGCGCCGACCCCCTGACCGTCCCCGCCCCGCGCGTCACGGCCGTCGACTCGACCGGCGCGGGCGACACCTTCGTCGGCGCCCTCGCCGTGGCCCTCGGCGAGGAACGCCCCGTGCGGGAGGCGCTCGCCTGGGCGGCGGCCGCGGCGGCGCTGTCGGTGCAACGCGCCGGCGCGTCCGCCTCGATGCCGTACCGCTCCGAGATCGAGACGCAGTACGCCTCATGACCGGGACGACCCCTCCCCTGCACGGTGTGCGCGTCCTCGACCTGGCCACCCTCTTCGCCGGCCCCCTCGCCGCCACGATGCTCGGCGACTTCGGCGCGGAGGTCGTCAAGGTCGAGCACCCCGACCAGCCCGACCCCTCCCGAGGTCACGGCCCCGCCAAGGACGGTGTGGGTCTGTGGTGGAAACTCCTCGGCCGCAACAAGCGCGCCATCACCCTGAACCTCTCCAAGCCGGGCGGCCGCGCCACCCTGCTGCGGCTGGCCGCCACCGCCGACGTGATCATCGAGAACTTCCGCCCCGGCACCCTGGAGAAGTGGGACCTGGGCTGGGAGGAGCTGTCGGCGGCCAACCCGCGACTGGTCCTCGCCCGGGTCACCGCCTTCGGCCAGTTCGGCCCCTACGCGCACCGCCCCGGCTTCGGCACCCTCGCCGAGGCGATGAGCGGGTTCGCGGCCATCACGGGAGAGCCGGACGCCCCTCCGACGCTCCCGCCGTTCGGCCTGGCCGACTCGATCGCCGGCCTGGCCACCGCCTACGCCGTCATGACGGCCCTCGCCGCCCGCGACCGCACCGGCGAGGGCCAGGTCGTCGACATGGCGATCATCGAGCCCATCCTGACCGTCCTCGGCCCCCAGCCCCTCTGGTACGACCAGCTGGGCTACGTCCAGGCCCGCACCGGCAACCGGTCCGCCAACAACGCCCCCCGCAACACCTACCGCACGGCCGACGGAGACTGGGTCGCCGTGTCGACCTCGGCGCAGTCCGTGGCGGAACGGGTGATGCGCCTGGTCGGCCGGCCCGACCTGATCGAGGAGCCCTGGTTCGCGACCGGCGCGGACCGGGCCGCCCACGCGGACGTCCTCGACGAGGCGGTCGGCGCCTGGATCGCCGCCCGTACCCGCACCGACGTCCTCGCCGCCTTCGAGAAGGCGGAGGCGGCGATCGCCCCGGTCCAGGACGTGCGGGACGTGATGACCGATCCCCAGTACCAGGCGCTCGGCACGGTCACCGCGGTCGAGGACCCGGAACTGGGGCGCATCCGCATGCAGAACGTCCTCTTCCGTCTCTCGGCCACCCCCGGCGCGATCCGCTGGGCCGGCCGCCCGCACGGCGCCGACACGGAGACCGTCCTGACCGAGCTGGGCCTGACGCCGGCCGAGCTGGCCGCCCTGCGCACGGAGGGCGCTGTATGACAGCGACCCCTCTGACCTGGCTCTATGTTCCCGGCGATCGCCCGCAGACCGTCACCAAGGCCCTGGCCTGCGGTGCCGACGTCGTGATCGTCGACCTGGAGGACGCGGTCGCCCCGGACCGCAAGGAGTACGCCCGCACAGCCACCGCCGAACGCCTCCGCGAGCCCCAGCCGGTCCCCGTCCACGTCCGGGTCAACGCCCTGGACACCCCGTTCGCCGCGGCGGACCTGCGCACGATGGCCGCCCTGCCCGGCGTCCGCGGCCTGCGCCTGCCCAAGGTCACGTCCCCGCACCAGATCACCCGCGTCGCCCGGACGGCGGCGCGGGCCGACGGCGGGGCCACCCCGCTGCACGCCCTGCTGGAGACGGCCCTCGGCGTCGAACACGCCTACGCCATCGCCTCCGCCCACCCCGCCCTGCGGGGCATCGCCCTCGGCGAGGCGGACCTCCGCGCCGATCTGGGCGTCCGTGCGGACGCCGGCCTCGACTGGTCCCGGTCCCGTGTGGTCGTCGCCGCCCGGGCCGCCGGTCTGGCACCGCCGCCCCAGTCGGTCCACCCCGACATCCGCGATCTGGACGGCCTCGCCGTCAGCTGCGCCCACGGCCGCACCCTCGGCTTCCTGGGCCGCGCCGCCATCCACCCCCGGCAACTCCCGATCATCGAGCGGGCCTATCTGCCCACCCAGCAGGAACTGGAGGACGCCGAGACGATCGTGAAGGCGGCGGCCGCCGAACCGGGCGCCCAGGCCCTCCCGGACGGCCGCTTCATCGACGCCGCGGTGGTGGCGGCCGCCCGGCGCACCCTGTCGCTGGCGTCCCGCGGCGGCTGAACCTCCCGGCAGACGCCGAGACGATCGTGAAGGCGGCGGCCGCCGAACCGGGCGCCCAGGCCCTCC
>NZ_JBHVYK010000036.1:0-20888 GCF_042880855.1 Streptomyces sp. NPDC058291 | reverse complement strand
CGGACGGCCGCTTCATCGACGCGGCCGTGGTGGCGGCCGCCCGGCGCACCCTGTCGCTGGCGTCCCGCGGCGGCTGAACCCCCCGGCACAGGACGAGGGCGCCCGGCAGAACCGGGCGCCCTCGTCCTCGTACCGGCCGGCGGTCAGCCCTTCTTGCCGGCCGACTCCGCCTCGTCCTTCGTCACATTGCCCCCGGCGCCCTCGGCGTCCTGCGCGGTCCCGGCCTTCGCATCGTTCTTGACGTCGTTCTCGACGTCGTCGGTCCCGGCCGCGGTCTTCGCGGTGTCGGTCCCGGTCCCGGCCTTCGCCCCCGAGAGCTCCGCCGCAGCGGCGGGCCCCTCCTTCACGCCGGCCTTCGCCGTGTCCTTCGCCGCCGCGTCCCCGACCTCCGCGTCGTTCTCGGCGTCGTCCTTGGCCGCGAGGTCGTCCTTCGGCTTGTCGCCGACGTCGGTCCCGGCCGGGTCGTCGGAGGCGTCCGCGCCCGGCTCGACGACCGCCTCGCGCCCGGGCCGCTTCTTCGCCGAGATCACGATGTACGCCACCGCGAGCAGGAACACGACCAGCGCGGTCCAGTCGTTCAGTCGCAGGCCCAGGATGTGGTGGGCGTCGTCGACCCGCATGTACTCGATCCAGGCGCGCCCCACGCAGTACGCCGCGACGTACAGCGCGAACGCCCGGCCGTGGCCCAGCTTGAAGCGGCGGTCCGCCCAGATGACGAGAAGGGCGACGGCGATGCACCACAGCGACTCGTACAGGAACGTCGGGTGGTAGTAGCCCGGCACCCGGCCGTCCGCCGAGGACGTGATGTGCAGCGCCCAGGAGAGGTCGGTCTCCTTGCCGTACAGCTCCTGGTTGAACCAGTTGCCCCAGCGGCCGATCGCCTGCGCGAGGGCGATGCCGGGCGCGATGGCGTCGGCGTACGCCGGCAGCGGGATGCCCCGGCGGCGGCAGCCGATCCAGGCGCCCACCGCGCCGAGCGCGATCGCGCCCCAGATGCCGAGGCCGCCCTCCCAGACCTTGAAGGCGTCCACCCAGTCACGGCCTTCGCTGAAGTACAGCTCGTAGTCCGTGATGACGTGGTAGAGCCGGCCGCCGACCAGCCCGAAGGGCACCGCCCAGACGGCGATGTCGGCCACCGTCCCGACCCGCCCGCCCCGGGCGACCCAGCGCCGGTTGCCGAGCCAGACCCCGACGAAGACGCCGATGATGATGCAGAACGCGTAGCCGCGCAGCGGGACGGGGCCGAGGTACAGCACTCCGTGCGACGGGCTGGGAATGTAGGCAAGTTCCATGGCAGGGTCGACGCTACCGTGCCGGGCCGGGCCGACGGCGGGCAGCCCGGCTACGGCTCCATAACGGGCGGGCGTGAGGAGGTCGTGCCCCTCGTCACCCTCGGTCAGCCTCCTCCACCATCCGCTTCAGCTTCGCCGGTGTCATCGACTGGTCCTGGTAGATGTTCTTGCCGTTGAACAACACGGTCGGGGTGCCGCCGAAATGGCCGTTCTGGAAGGCCTGGTCGGACTTCACGACCCAGCTGTCGTGGGTGCCCTTCTCGACGCAGGCGCGGAAGGCGGGCGTGTCGAGCCCGTCGACCTTGCCCGCGAGCTCGATCAGCCTGCCGTTCTCGGCGTAGGCGTCCTTCGTCTCCTCCGGCTGGTTCTCGTACAGCACGTCGTGGTACGCGGAGAACTTCCCGGCGTCCTGGGCGCAGGCCGCGGCGTTGGCCGCCTGCCGGGAGCCGCTGCCGCCCATGTTGCCGTCGATGAGCGTGGCCAGGTGGTACTCGACCTTGAGCTTCCCGGCGTCCGCCAGCTCGTGGACCGTGGGCCGGTACGCCGTCTCGAACGCCTTGCAGGCCGGGCAGCGGAAGTCCTCCCACACCGTGAGCGTGGACTTGGCGCCCTCCTTGCCGACGGGGATCGCCAACGCGTCCTGGCCCTGGGCGCCGGAGGGCGCGACGACCGGTCCCGCCTTCTTACTGTCGTCCTTGCCGGAGTTCGCGGCGACGACGCCGATCACCGCGGCCAGACCGAGCACGCAGACCACGCTCGCGCCGACGATCAGTGTGCGCCGGCGCCGCTCGGCGGCCTTCTGCTTCTCGCGCTCCGCCGCCAGCCGTTCGCGGGCGTTGCGCCTTCCGTCACGATTCTTCTCGCTCACACCCCCCAGAACGAACCGGGGAGGCGCATTGCGCCTCCCCGGTCCCAGGTCCACCCGTTCGGGTGACCGAACGTCGCGTCAGGCCTGACGCCGCACGCCCTTCGCCAGCTCGCCCGCGAGGGCGCGGACCGCCGCGACCCCGGCCGCGTCGTCCGGCGCGTCCAGCATCCGCTTGACGAAGGCCGAGCCGACGATCACGCCATCGGCGAAGCCCGCCACCTCGGCGGCCTGCCGCGCGTCCGAGACGCCGAGGCCGACGCAGACCGGCAGGCCGGAGCCGGTGGCCCGGGTCCGTTCCACCAGGTCCTGGGCCTGCGCGCCCACCGACTCACGGGTGCCGGTGACGCCCATCAGCGAGGCGGCGTAGACGAAGCCGCTGCCCGCCCCGGTGATCTGCGCGAGGCGCGCGTCCTGGCTGCTCGGCGCCACGACGAAGACCGTCGCGAGACCGTGCTTGTCGGCGTGCTCCCTCCACAGCGCGGACTCCTGCACCGGCAGGTCGGGCAGGATGCAGCCCGCGCCGCCCGCCTCGGCCAGCTCCGCGGTGAAGCGCTCGACGCCGTAGCGGTCGATGGGGTTCCAGTACGTCATGACCAGGATCGGCTTGCCGGTGGCCTCGAACGCCTCCCGGACGGTGCGCATGACGTCGGCGATGCGCACCCCGCCGCGCAGGGCGATGTCGTCGGCGGTCTGGATGACCGGGCCGTCGAGGACCGGGTCGCTGTGCGGCAGACCGACCTCGACCACGTCCGCGCCGCCGTCCAGGACGGCCTTGATCGCCTCGATGCCGCCGTCCACGGTCGGGAAGCCGGCCGGGAGGTAGGCGATGAGCGCGGCCCGCTCCTCGGCCTTCGCGGCGGCGAGGGTGTCCGACAGCAGCTGGATGTTCCCGCTCACTTGGCGTCCCCCTCGATCTCGGCGGTGTCGGCCGCGTCGGCGGCGACCTCGGCGTCGGTGTCGTACAGGCCGAAGTACCGGGCGGCCGTGTCCATGTCCTTGTCGCCGCGGCCGGACAGGTTGACGACGATCAGCCCGTCCTTGCCCAGCTCTCTGCCGACTTCCAGGGCGCCGGCCAGGGCGTGCGCGCTCTCGATGGCCGGGATGATGCCCTCGGTGCGCGACAGCAGGCGCAGCGCCTGCATGGCCGCGTCGTCGGTGACCGCGCGGTACTCCCCGCGGCCGGTGTCCTTCAGGTAGGAGTGCTCGGGGCCGATGCCCGGGTAGTCCAGGCCCGCCGAGATGGAGTAGGGCTCGGTGATCTGGCCCTCGTCGTCCTGCAGGACGTAGGAGCGCGAGCCGTGCAGGATGCCGGGCTCGCCCGCGGTGAGGGTCGCCGCGTGCTCGCCGGTCTCCACGCCGTGCCCGGCCGGCTCGCAGCCGATCAGACGCACGTCGGCGTCCGGGATGAAGGCGTGGAAGAGGCCGATGGCGTTGGAGCCGCCGCCGACGCAGGCGACGGCGGCGTCGGGCAGCCGGCCTGCGCGCTCCAGGATCTGCCGGCGGGCCTCGACGCCGATGACGCGGTGGAAGTCGCGGACCATCGCCGGGAAGGGGTGGGGTCCGGCGACCGTGCCGAACAGGTAGTGGGTGCGGTCGACGTTGGCGACCCAGTCGCGGAACGCCTCGTTGATGGCGTCCTTCAGCGTGCGGCTGCCGGACTTCACGGCCACGACCTCGGCGCCCAGCATGCGCATGCGGGCCACGTTCAGGGCCTGGCGCTGCGTGTCGATCTCGCCCATGTAGATCGTGCACTCGAGCCCGAAGAGGGCGCAGGCGGTGGCCGTGGCCACGCCGTGCTGGCCCGCGCCGGTCTCGGCGATGACCCGTGTCTTGCCCATGCGCCGGGTGAGCAGCGCCTGGCCGAGCACGTTGTTGATCTTGTGGGAGCCGGTGTGGTTGAGGTCCTCGCGCTTGAGGAAGACCCGGGCGCCGCCGGCGTGTTCGGCGAACCTCGGCACCTCGGTGAGGGAGCTGGGGCGGCCGGTGTAGTGGACCAGCAGGTCGTCGAGCTCGCGGGCGAACTCGGGGTCGTGCTTGGCCTTGTCGTACTCGACGGCGACCTCGTCCACGGCGGCGACGAGCGCCTCCGGGATGAACTTGCCGCCGAACGCGCCGAAGTAGCCCTCGGCGGTGGGCACCCGGCCCTCGGGGTCGGGAATGAAGAACTCGCTGGGCATGCGGAAACCTCACGGTGAGTTGGGTGGAACCGATCGCCGTGGGGGCAGGGCTGGTGTCGTACGACCTCAGGCCGTGTGCGGCGGGCAGAGCCCGCACGACGGGGCCGCGGCTTCGGACGGCGCCCCGCGCCCCGGAAGGGCGCGCTGCCATCGCATGCCGTTCACCTGTCCCGGCTCGTCGCCGATGACGTACCGGACCCGGCGGCCGTGCACCCTGCGGGCGGGCGCGCGGCAGCCACGCGGGCGGCAGCCGCGCGCCAGGCGCGCGTACCGGTCCGTGGCCGTCTCGGGGGTCGTCGGAGTCATCGGGGCAAGCCTAGCGGGAACTCAGCCGCGGCCGTGTCGCAGCGCGGGGTGCTCGCCCGCCGCCACCAGGTCGGCGACCGCGGTCTTGGGGTCGCGGCCGGTCACCAGGGACTCGCCGACCAGGACCGCGTCGGCGCCGGCGTTGGCGTACGCGATGAGGTCGTGCGGGCCGCGCACCCCGGACTCGGCGATCTTGACGATGTTCGCCGGGATCTCGGGGGCCAGCCGCTCGAAGGTGCCCCGGTCGACCTCCAGGGTCTTCAGGTTGCGCGCGTTGACGCCGATCACCTGGGCGCCCGCGTCGACCGCGCGGTCGACCTCGTCCTCGTCGTGGACCTCGACGAGCGGGGTGAGGCCGATGGACACGGCACGCTCGATCAGCGACTCCAGGGCGGACTGCTCCAGGGCGGCCACGATCAGCAGGGCGAGATCGGCGCCGTACGCGCGGGCCTCCCACAGCTGGTAGGAGGTGACGATGAAGTCCTTGCGCAGCACGGGGATGTCGACCCGCGCGCGCACCGCTTCGAGGTCGGCGAGCGAACCGCCGAAGCGGCGCTGTTCGGTGAGGACGGAGATGACGGCGGCGCCGCCCGCCTCGTAGTCGGCGGCCAGGCCTGCCGGGTCGGCGATCGCGGCCAGCGCGCCCTTGGACGGGCTGGAGCGCTTGACCTCGCAGATCACCTTGACGCCGTCGCCGCGGAGGGCGGCCACTCCGTCCTTGGCGGCGGGGGCCTTCGCCGCGCGATCCTTGAGCTCGTCGAGGCTGACGCGCGCCTGCCGCTCCGCGAGGTCGGCACGGACTCCGTCGATGATCTCGTCGAGCACGCTCACGCGAGCGGCCCCCTTCCGGATGCTTGAGAGTCGGGTGGCAGTTTCAGCGACCGGTGGAGCAAGGGTGGTCACTGCGATGGTATCCGCAGGAAGGCGATGGCCTCACATCCGGTTGACGGCGATCCCTCCCCCGCAGGGGAGGCCCGCCGGTCGATCAAGGATGCAGCCAGCCGCCGAACGGCAGGTTCCGGACGACCGTGAAGACCAGCAGCGACGCGCCCAGCGTCCACAGCTGCGCCGAGGTGAGGTCCACGCGCACGGGCCGTCCGCGCGCCACGCGGACCACCCAGACGGTCCACACCACCGCGAAGCCCAGATAGGCGACGACAGCCATCGCGTTGGCGTGGACGGCGGCCTGGAGGTCACCGTGCGCGAAGGCGTGCGCGCTGCGCAGACCGCCGCAGCCGGGGCAGTACAGGCCGGTGACGCGCAGGAGGGGGCAGACCGGGTAGTGGCCGGGCTCGTTGGGGTCGACGGCGCCCACGTACGCGAAGGCCGCGACGACGGCCGCGAGGATCCCGGCGGGCACGGCCAGCCGGGACACGGCGGTCGGCGTCACGCGCGGGCTGTCGGCGTTCACGCCTCGCATTCTGCCCCGGCCGCGCGCCACGCGCGCGTGAGGGGCGGCCGGTCGGGCGCCGGCCGCCCCTCACGAAGTCCTGCGGGCGTCAGCCCTCGACGCCGGCCGGCTCGGCGGTCGCCGAGACCTGGTGCACGGGGTGGGCTTCCTTCGGCTGGCCCAGACCCGCGGCGCGCATGGCCGCGCCGACCACGCCGCCGAGGAGCACGATCACCATGCCGGCCCAGAAGCCGATCGGCTCGGCCATCACCATGAACGCGCCCGCGACGGCGAAACCGATGAAGGCGATCGTGACACCGGTCCAGGCGGCCGGGGTGTGGCCGTGGCTGCTGCCCGCCATGACTTGCTCCTCATTGCTGTCTCTGTGTCCGTCCGAGCCGGACGCTCGACGTCCATTGTCCCGTACGCGCGGCCGCGCCGGACCCGGGGGTGCGATCCCGTCGAGTCTGATGCGCCACATCGGCGATCGGGGACTGCCGACCTGGTCAGGCGGGGTCCATCCCGGTCGGGTCCTCGCCCCGGTCCAGGGCCTTCCACATCTCCTCGGGCCGCTCGGGGTCGGCGGCCGCGCGCCGGGGACGCGGGGCGCCGTCGCGTTCGTAGCGGCCGGACATGGCGGGCCAGCGGCGGCCGTAGCGCAGGGCGAGCAGGCCGGCGAGGAGGATCAGAGCGCCGCCCACGGCCGCGGCGTAGGGCCAGGCGGTGTGGCTGAACGAGGCGACGGCGGCCGAGGTGTCCCCGGTGGCCTTGGCGGCCTGCTCGTCGAGCGCGGAGCTGTCGCCGGCGCCGAGCAGGGCGGCGGTCATGATCCCGGCGCCGGAGAGGGCGAGCAGGGCGGAGACGGCCAGGCGGCCGGCCCGGCGGACGGCGAAGACGGCGACGAGCGCGGCCAGGCCCACTATGGCGAGCGCCGCGGGCACGCCCGTGACGTCACTGCCCTTGGCGGTCAGGGAGAAGGGGCCGCCGGCGACCGTCGCCGTGCCCTGCGACCAGCGCTGACGGGTGGCCAGCAGGGTCACGGCCGAGCCCAGCGCACCGCTCAGCAGGGCGACGGCGAGGCTTCGGCGGCTCGACCGGGCGGCGGCGGTCTCGGTGCGGGGGGGAGGAACAGCAGCAGTCACGTACTCCACTATCGCCTGACCCCCGGGCGAACCGGCACCCGGGGTTCACGTGAGACGCGTCCTACCGGAGCCGGACCGGCCCGCGAAGCGCCCTGTCAGCCGAGCCGGTTGGCCGTGTGGACCGCGCGCAGCACGGCCGCCGCCTTGTTGCGGCACTCCTGGTCCTCGGCGACCGGGTCGGAGTCGGCGACGACGCCCGCGCCGGCCTGGACGTAGGCGGTGCCGTCGCGCAGCAGGGCGGTGCGGATGGCGATGGCGGTGTCGGAGTCGCCCGCGAAGTCCAGGTAGCCGACGCAGCCGCCGTACAGGCCGCGCCGGGAGGGCTCCAGTTCGTCGATGATCTGCAGGGCGCGCGGCTTGGGGGCGCCGGAGAGGGTGCCGGCGGGGAAGCAGGCGGTGAGGACGTCGAAGGCGGTGCGGCCGGGCGCGACCTTGCCGGTGACGGTGGAGACGATGTGCATCACGTGCGAGTACCGCTCGACGGACATGAAGTCGACGACCTCGACGGAGCCGGGCTCGCAGACCCGGCCCAGGTCGTTGCGGCCCAGGTCGACGAGCATGAGGTGCTCGGCGCGTTCCTTGGGGTCCGCGAGCAGTTCGTCGGCGAGGGCCTGGTCCTGCTGCGGGGTGGCCCCGCGGTGCCGGGTGCCGGCGATGGGGTGGACCAGGGCGCGGCCGTCCTCGACCTTGACCAGGGCCTCCGGAGAGGAGCCGACGACGTCGAAGCCGTCGAAGCGGAACAGGTACATGTACGGCGAGGGGTTCGTTGCCCGCAGGACCCGGTAGACGTCCAGCGCGCTCGCCGTGCAGGGCGTCTCGAAGCGCTGGGAGGGCACGACCTGGAAGGCCTCGCCCGCGCGGATGCGCTCCTTGATGTCCTCGACGGCCTCCTGGAAGTCGGGGCCGCCCCACAGGGCGGTGTACTCGGGGAGTTCGGAGGGCGGCAGCACGGCCGGGGGCTGGGCCACCGCGCGGGAGAGGTCGGCCTCCATGGCGTCGAGACGGGCCACCGCGTCGGCGTGGGCCTCGTCGACGCCCGTGTCGAGGTCGTTGTGGTTGATCGCGTTGGCGATCAGCAGGACGGAGCCCTCCCAGTGGTCCATGACGGCGAGGTCGCTGGTCAGGAGCATGGTGAGCTCGGGCAGTTTCAGGTCGTCCCGCTCGCCGGGGCCCATCTTCTCCAGGCGGCGGACGATGTCGTAGCCGAGGTAGCCGACCATGCCGCCGGTGAAGGGCGGCATGCCTTCCTGGTGGGGGGTGTGGAGGGTCTCGATGGTGGCGCGCAGCGCGGCGAGCGGGTCGCCGTCGACGGGTACGCCTACGGGCGGGGTGCCGAGCCAGTGGGTCCGGCCCTCGTGCGCGGTGAGGGTGGCGGCGCTGCGCACGCCCACGAAGGAGTACCGGGACCAGGAGCGGCCGTTCTCCGCGGATTCCAGCAGGAAGGTGCCGGTGCGCTCGGCGGCGAGCTTGCGGTAGAGCGCGACCGGGGTGTCGCCGTCGGCGAGGAGCTTGCGCGTGACCGGAATGACGCGGCGGTCGGCGGCCAGCTTGCGGAACGTCTCGAGGTCCATGGCGGCTGACCTTACTGATCCGAGGCCGGGAGGCCGGAATCGGCGGCCGCGGCGGCCGCGGCGGCGTCGGCGGCCTCGTCGTCCCTGGTGACGAGCACGTCGGCGTCGAAGCAGGTGCGGGCGCCGGTGTGGCAGGCGGCGCCGACCTGGTCGACCTTGACGAGCACGGTGTCGGCGTCGCAGTCGAGGGCGACGGACCTGACCCGCTGGACGTGGCCCGAGGTGTCGCCCTTGACCCAGTACTCGCGGCGGCTGCGCGACCAGTAGGTGCAGCGGCCGGTGGTGAGGGTGCGGTGCAGCGCCTCGTCGTCCATCCAGCCGAGCATGAGCACCTCACCGGTGTCGTACTGCTGGGCGATGGCGGGGACGAGTCCGTCGGGGCTGCGCTTGAGGCGCGCGGCGATCTCGGGGTCCAGGCGGCTGGGCTGGGGCGTGCTGGTCATGGGTGCCATTGTGCCGCGCGCCACCGACAGTGACGGCGTGGTGTCCAGTGGGTGGGCGGCCGGCGGGCGGCGTTGGCGCGATCCCGACGGACGGGCGCGGCCGTGGCGTCGTCGCCGTAGGCTGAGACGCATGTCGACTTTCGCCAAGCGTGAACGGCTCCTGCTCGCCGACCTCTTGGAGACGGCGGGCCCCGAGGCGCCGACCCTCTGCGAGGGCTGGCTGACCCGGGACCTGGCGGCGCACGTGGTGGTGCGCGAGCGCCGTCCCGACGCCGCCGGGGGCCTACTGATCAAGCAGCTCGCGCCCCGTCTGGACAGGGCGATGCGGGAGTTCGCGGCCAAGCCGTACGAGGAGCTCCTGCAGCTGATCCGCACCGGTCCGCCGCGTTTCTCGCCGTTCCAGCTCAAGCAGCTGGACGAGGCGTCGAACACGATCGAGTTCTACGTCCACACGGAGGACGTCCGGCGCGCCCGGCCGGACTGGGCGCCGCGCACCCTGGACCCGGTCTTCCAGGACGCCCTGTGGTCGCGGCTGGAGCGCACCGCCCGGCTGATGGGCCGCAGCGCGGCGACGGGGCTGGTGCTGCGGCGTCCGGACGGCCGCACGGCGGTGGCCAACCGGGGCACTCCGGTGGTGACGGCGACCGGCGAGCCGTCGGAGCTGCTGCTGTTCCTCTACGGCCGGCAGAGCGCGGCCGTGGTGGAGCTGGACGGCGAGAAGGAGGCGATCGACCGGCTGCACGGCGGCAAGCAGCTCGGCATCTGAGCCCGCGGGCCCGCCGTCCCCGGCCGGTCGGGCCGAGGGCGTCGCGGGCCGGGGCCGGGGTTCAGTGCGGGAGTTCCGCGCGGCGCAGCGCGGGCACCGTGAGGGCCACGACCCCGCCGAGCCCGCAGACGCCGGCGCTGACGACGAACACCGGGGCGGCGCCCCAGGCGCCGACGGCGGCGGCGGACAGCGGCATGCTGAGCGGGGTGAGCCCGAGGCCGACGAGGCCGGCGGCGGCGGTCACGCGGCCCAGGTAGGCGGGCTCGGCCTGGGTCTGCAGCAGGGCCGCGCAGACGGCGCCGCTGAGTCCGGCGAGCAGCCCGATCAGCAGGGCCGTGCGGACGGCCGCGGCGAGGGTCGGCGCGTACGCGAGGGCGCCGACGGCCAGCGAGCCCGCCAGGATCGACCAGCCGGCCACCCGGCCGGCGTGCGCGCCGCCGCCCCCGCAGGGTCAGCAGCAGCGAGGCGGCGCCCGCGCCGACGCCGAACCCGGAGAGCACGCAGCCCATGACGGAGGCGGATCGACCAGCCGGCCACCCGGCCGGCGTGCGCGAGCCGCCCCCACAGGCTCAGCAGCAGCGAGGCGGCGCCCGCGCCGACGCCGAACCCGGAGAGCACGCAGCCCATGACGGAGGCGGATCGACCAGCCGGCCACCCGGCCGGCGTGCGCGAGCCGCCCCCGCAGGGTCAGCAGCAGCGAGGCGGCGCCCCCGCCGACGCCGAACCCGGAGAGCACGCAGCCCATGACGGAGGCGCCCCAGCCGCGCTCGTCGGCGAGCGGGGACTTTCCGCATCCTTCCCGAAGGAGCCCCGACCCGTGACCGGATCGGGGCTCTCATCACGTCACCGCGCTCGCGCGGCGGACCTCACCGCACCGGGTGGCCCGCTCCTCGCAGCGTGTCCTTCACTTCG
Source organism: Streptomyces sp. NPDC058291 (assembly GCF_042880855.1). Lineage (NCBI taxonomy): Bacteria > Bacillati > Actinomycetota > Actinomycetes > Kitasatosporales > Streptomycetaceae > Streptomyces > Streptomyces sp. NPDC058291. The sequence continues at coordinate 10,021 of NZ_JBHVYK010000036.1, read as the reverse complement.
CCGATCCTCAGGTCGCCGAAGTGGAACACCGACGCGGCCAGCACCGCGTCCGCACCCGCCTCCACGGCCGGCGCGAAGTCGGTCAGCCGGCCGGCGCCCCCGGAGGCGATCACCGGGATCCTGACGTGCTTGCGGACGGCGGCGATCATCTCCAGGTCGTAGCCGTCCTTCGTGCCGTCCGCGTCCATCGAGTTGAGCAGGATCTCGCCCGCGCCCAGCTCGGCCGCCCGGTGCGCCCACTCGACGGCGTCGATGCCGGTGCCCTTGCGGCCGCCGTGCGTCGTCACCTCGAAGGATCCCGACTCCGTCCGCCGGGCGTCGACGGACAGGACCAGCACCTGGCTGCCGAACCGCTCGGCGATCTCCCTGATCAGCTCCGGGCGGGCGATCGCGGCGGTGTTCACACCCACCTTGTCGGCGCCGGCCCGCAGCAGCTTGTCGACGTCCTCCGGGGTGCGCACCCCGCCTCCGACGGTCAGCGGGATGAACACCTGCTCGGCGGTGCGGCGCACCACGTCATAGGTGGTCTCACGGTTGCCGGAGGAGGCGGTGATGTCCAGGAACGTCAGCTCGTCGGCGCCCTCGGCGTCGTACACCTTGGCCATCTCGACGGGGTCGCCCGCGTCGCGCAGGTTCTGGAAGTTGACTCCCTTGACGACCCGGCCGCCGTCCACGTCCAGGCACGGGATGACCCGTACGGCGAGCGTCATGCCGAGGCCTCCCCGCGGAAGGCTTCCACCTCGACCTCGACGACCAGACTGGGGTCCACGAGGCCGGCCACGATGAGCATGGACGCGGCGGGCCGGACGGCGTCGAACAGCTCCTTGTGAGCGCGTCCGACGTCGTCCACGTCCCGCGCGTGGGTGATGTACATGCGGGTGCGCACGACGTCCTCGCGCCCGAGACCCAGCTGTCCCAGCGCCGCGAAGGCGACGCTGAAGGCGTTGAGGGTCTGATCGTAGGGGCCGCCGCCGGCGATCTCGCCGTCCACGATGGATGTGCAGCCGGAGACCAGCACCAGGCCGCTCGGCAGCTCCACCGCGCGCGAGTAGCCGAAGACGTCCTCCCAGGGCGCGCCGGTCGCGACGCGTCGCAGCTCGCTCACCGGGCCACCGCCTCCAGCGCCTCTTCCAGCGTGAACGCCTTGGCGTAGAGCGCCTTGCCGACGATGGAGCCCTCGACGCCGAGCGGCACCAGCTCGGCGATGGCGCGCAGGTCGTCCAGGGACGACACGCCGCCCGAGGCCACGACCGGCCGGTCCGTCGCCGCGCACACGTTGCGCAGCAGCTCCAGGTTCGGGCCCTGCAAGGTGCCGTCCTTGGCGATGTCGGTGACGACGTAGCGCGCGCAGCCCTCCTTGTCGAGCCGCTCCAGCGTCTCGTACAGGTCGCCGCCGTCGCGGGTCCAGCCGCGGCCGCGCAGGGTCGTGCCCCGGACGTCCAGGCCGACGGCGATCCGGTCACCGTGCTCGGCGATGACCCCGGCGACCCACTCGGGCGTCTCCAGCGCGGCCGTGCCCAGGTTCACGCGCGTGCAGCCGGTGGCCAGGGCCGCGGCGAGGGTGGCGTCGTCGCGGATGCCGCCGGAGAGCTCGACCTTGATGTCCATCGCCGCGGTGACCTCGGCGATCAGCGCCCGGTTGTCGCCGGTGCCGAACGCGGCGTCCAGGTCGACCAGGTGCAGCCACTCGGCGCCCGAGCGCTGCCAGGCGAGGGCGGCCTCCAGCGGGGAGCCGTAGGAGGTCTCGGTCCCGGACTCGCCGTGCACGAGACGGACGGCCTGGCCGTCGCGGACGTCGACGGCGGGGAGGAGTTCGAGCTTGCTCACAGTGTTCCGATCCAGTTGGTGAGGAGCTGGGCTCCGGCGTCGCCGGACTTCTCGGGGTGGAACTGCGTGGCCCACAGGGCGCCGTTCTCCACGGCGGCCACGAACGGCTTGCCGTGCGTCGACCAGGCCACCTTCGGAGCGCGCATCGTCGGGTTGAGCACCTCCAGGGACCAGTCCTGGACCGCGTAGGAGTGCACGAAGTAGAAGCGCGCGTCCGCGTCGAGGCCGGCGAACAGTTCGGAGCCGGCCGGGGCGTCGACGGTGTTCCAGCCCATGTGGGGGACGATCTCGGCCTGCAGCGGCTCGACCGCGCCGGGCCATTCGTCGAGTCCCTCGGTCTCCACGCCGTGCTCGATGCCGCGCGCGAACAGGATCTGCATGCCGACGCAGATGCCCATCACCGGGCGCCCGCCGGACAGCCTGCGGCCGATGATCCAGTCGCCGCGCGCCTCCTTCAGGCCCCGCATGCAGGCGGCGAAGGCGCCGACGCCCGGCACCAGCAGCCCGTCGGCGTTCATGGCCGTGTCGAAGTCACGCGTGATCTCGACGTCGGCGCCGGTGCGCGCGAGGGCGCGCTCGGCGGAACGGACGTTGCCGAAGCCGTAGTCGAAGACGACGACCTTCTTCGCGTTCGGGGAAGAGCCGGTCAATTCCACACCTCCAGCCTCACGACACCCGCCACGAGACACATCGCGGCGCCGATCGACAGCAGCACGATCAGGTTCTTGGGCATCTTCTGCTTGACGAAGGAGTAGACGCCGCCGGCCAGGAAGAGGCCGACGACGATCAGGACGGTGGACAGTCCGCTCATGGTGTTACAGCGCGCCCTTCGTGGAGGGGAGGATGCCGGCCGCGCGCGGGTCGCGCTCGGAGGCGTAGCGCAGCGCCCGGGCCAGCGCCTTGAACTGGCACTCCACGATGTGGTGCGCGTTGCGCCCGTAGGGCACGTGCACGTGCAGGGCGATCTGGGCCTGGGCGACGAAGGACTCCAGGATGTGCCGGGTCATCGTCGTGTCGTACTCGCCGATCATCGGCGCCATGTTCTCGGGCTCGGTGTGCACGAGGTAGGGGCGGCCGGACAGATCGACGGTCACCTGCGCGAGGGACTCGTCCAGCGGGACCGTGCAGTTGCCGAAGCGGTAGATGCCCACCTTGTCGCCGAGGGCCTGCTTGAAGGCGGCGCCGAGCGCGAGGGCGGTGTCCTCGATGGTGTGGTGGGAGTCGATGTGCAGGTCGCCGTCGGTCTTCACGGTGAGGTCGAACAGACCGTGGCGGCCGAGCTGGTCGAGCATGTGGTCGTAGAAGCCGACGCCGGTCGCCACGTCGACCTTGCCGGAGCCGTCGAGGTCGATCTCGACGAGGACCGACGTCTCCTTCGTCGTGCGCTCTACACGTCCTACGCGGCTCATGGCCTCTGCTCCTTCTTCACTTCACGGACCGCGTCGAGGAACGCGTCGTTCTCTTCGGGGGTTCCGGCGGTGACCCGCAGCCAGCCGGGCACGCCGTTGTCCCGGACCAGGACGCCCCGGTCGAGGATCTTCTGCCAGACCGCGTGGGCGTCCTCGAACCGCCCGAACTGCACGAAGTTGGCGTCGGACGCCGTGACCTCGTACCCGGCGGCGAGCAGCTCGTCCACCAGCCGGTCGCGCTCCGACTTGAGCTGCTCCACGTACTTGAGCAGCGTGTCGGTGTGCTCCAGGGCGGCCAGCGCGGTCGCCTGGGTGACCGCGGACAGGTGGTAGGGCAGCCGCACGAGCTGGACGGCGTCCACGACCGCCGGGTGCGCGGCGAGGTAGCCGAGGCGCAGCCCGGCCGCGCCGAAGGCCTTCGACATGGTCCGCGAGACGACGAGATTCGGCCGTCCTTCGAGCAGCGGCAGCAGTGACGCGCTGTGGCTGAACTCGACGTAGGCCTCGTCGACGACGACCATCGACGGCCTGGCCGCCTGGGCGGCCTCGTACAGGGCCAGGACCGTCTCGGCCGGGACGGCGGTGCCGGTGGGGTTGTTGGGGGTGGTGACGAAGACGACGTCCGGGCGGTGCTCGGCGACGGCCTTCTCGGCCGCCGCGAGGTCGACGGTGAAGTCCTCGTTGCGGGGACCGGAGATCCAGCCGGTCCCGGTGCCGCGCGCGATGAGCCCGTGCATCGAGTAGGACGGCTCGAATCCGATCGCCGTGCGGCCGGGCCCGCCGAAGGTCTGCAGCAGCTGCTGGATGACCTCGTTGGAACCGTTGGCGGCCCAGACGTTCGCCGGGCCCACCTCGTGCCCCGCCGTGCGGGTGAGGTACTCGGCGAGCCGGGTGCGCAGCTCGACGGCGTCCCGGTCCGGGTAGCGGTTGAGGTGGCGGGCGGCCTCGCGCACGCGCTCGGCGATCCGCTCGACCAGCGGCTCGGGCAGCGGGTAGGGGTTCTCGTTGGTGTTCAGCCGTACGGGGACGTCGAGCTGGGGCGCGCCGTAGGGGGACTTGCCGCGCAGTTCGTCGCGTACGGGGAGATCGTCGATTCCGATGTTCACTGGGTCGTCGGCACCTTCCACCCGAACCTCGCCTTGATCGCCGCGCCGTGCGCGGGCAGGTCCTCCGCCTCCGCCAGCGTCACCACGTGGTGGGCGACGTCGGCCAGCGCCTCCCGCGTGTAGTCGACGATGTGGATGCCCCGCAGGAAGGACTGCACGGACAGCCCGGAGGAGTGGCAGGCGCAGCCGCCCGTCGGCAGGACGTGGTTGGACCCGGCGGCGTAGTCGCCGAGGGAGACCGGCGCCCAGGGTCCGACGAAGATCGCGCCCGCGTTCCTGACCCGGTCCGCCACCGCGGCGGCGTCGGCGGTCTGGATCTCCAGGTGCTCGGCGCCGTACGCGTCGACGACCCGCAGGCCCTCTTCGACGCCGTCGACGAGCACGATCGCCGACTGCCGGCCGGCGAGGGCGGGGACGATCCGGTCGTCGATGTGCTTGGTGGCCGCGACCTGCGGCTCCAGTTCCTTCTCGACGGCGTCCGCCAGCTCGACGGAGTCGGTGACCAGGACGGCGGCGGCCAGCGGGTCGTGCTCGGCCTGGCTGATCAGGTCGGAGGCGACGTGCACCGGGTCGGCGGTGGAGTCCGCGAGGACCGCGATCTCGGTCGGGCCGGCTTCCGTGTCGATGCCGATCTTGCCGGTGAAGTAGCGCTTGGCGGCGGCGACCCAGATGTTGCCGGGGCCGGTGACCATGTTCACCGGCGCGCAGGACTCGGTGCCGTGGGCGAACATGGCGACGGCGGTGGCGCCGCCGACCGCGTACACCTCGTCGACGCCCAGCAGCGCGCACGCGGCGAGGATCGTGGGGTGCGGGAGGCCGCCGAACTCGGCCTGCGGCGGTGAGGCCAGGGCGATCGACTTGACGCCCGCCTCCTGGGCCGGCACGGCGTTCATGATCACCGAGGACGGGTAGACCGACCGGCCGCCGGGCGCGTACAGCCCGACCCGGTCGACGGGAACCCACTTCTCGGTCACGGATCCGCCGGGCACGACCTGGGTCGTGTGCGTCGTGCGGCGCTGCTCGCGGTGGACGAGGCGGGCGCGGCGGACGGACTCCTCCAGGGCCGCGCGCACGGCCGGGTCCAGCCGCTCCAGCGCGTCGGCGATCGCCTCCGCCGGGACCCGTACGGATGTCAGCCGCACCCCGTCGAACCGCTCCGCGAAGTCGATCAGCGCCGCGTCGCCCCGATGATGCACGGCCTCGCAGATCGGACGCACCTTCTCCAGGGCGGCCGAGACGTCGAAGTCGGCTCGGGGCAGCAGGTCGCGCAGGGCGGGTCCCTCGGGGAGGGCGTCGCCGCGCAGGTCGATTCGGGAGATCACGTGGTCAATTCTCTCAGACCGGGATCGGGGGTCGTCCGCGCGTATCAATGGCTGATACAGAACATGGCCGGAATCCGGAAGATCCTCTTCGGCTCCGGCGTTCGGGGGGCGCTCACCGGGCATGAACAGCCGTGCGAAAGCAGTGCGTGAGGAGAGGAGTGCGTGGCGTGACCGAGGGGGCGGGCATTCGTACCGGGGGCGACGCCGGGGATCTGCCGGACGATCTGACCGCCGCCGAGGCCGGCATGTGGCAGGCCTTCCGCAACGGCAGCGCGTACGACCTGAGCAGCGGGGACACGGTCGTCGACGATCCGCACGGCGGGCATCCGTGGGGCGCGTCGCGCACCGTGCGGGCGCGGATCGTCGCCTGGCTGCTGCTGGCCGGGCCGCCCGCGCTGGCCGGCCGCGTCGCCTCGCTGAAACTCGCCGGCGTGCAGATCAGCGGCTCGCTGGACCTCGCGGGCGGCACGGTGGTGCCGTACGTGGAGATGAAGCGCTGCCGCTTCGAGCACGAGGTGCGGATGCCGGAGGCCCGGTTCACCACCCTGCGGATGGTGGACTGCTCGGTGCCGCGGCTGGAGGCCGCCCGGCTGCACACCGAGGGCGATCTGCACCTGCCCCGCTGCCGCTTCCACAACGGCGTCCGGCTCACCGACGCGCACATCGGCACGGACCTGCTGCTCAACCAGGCGATCGTCTACCGCGACCGCACCGGCCGTTCGCTCGCCGCCGACGGCATGACGGTCGGCCAGGACCTGCAGGCCGAGCTGCTGGAGTCGCACGGCGAGCTGAGCCTGCGCAGCGCCAAGATCGGGGTGTCGCTGAGCCTGCGCGGGGCGCGGCTGGCCAACCCCTACACGCGGCTGGCGCTGAACGCGCCCCAGCTCACCGTGGAGCGCTCGCTGTATCTCACTCCGGCCGGCGTCGGGGGGCAGGCGCTCAGCGGCACGACCCCCGCGCGCGGGACGCGCATCCAGCGCTTCGAGTGCCGGGGCGGGGTGCGTCTGGACGACGGCCGGTTCGGGGACGCCGTGGACCTGGAGCGGGCCCGGTTCGCCCTCGGGGACGACCAGGAGCTGTCGCTGCGCCGGGTCCAGACGTCCGAACTGCGCTTCCTCGGCGAACAGCCCGGGCGCGGCAAGGTGGTGCTGTCCGGCGCACGGGTGGTCAATCTGGTGGACCGGGCGAGCGCCTGGCCGGGCCCCGGCAGTCTGCACATGGGCGGCTTCACGTACGAGAACCTGGTGCCGCAGGGCCCGTTCTCGCTGGCGGAGCGGTTGCGCTGGGTGGCCGCCGCGACCGCCGAGTACGCCCCGGAGCCGTACGAGCGGCTGGCGGCGGTCCTGCGGGCCGGCGGCGAGGACGAGGACGCCCGCGAGGTCCTGCTGGCCAAGCAGCGCCGCCGGCGCGAGACCCTGCCGCCGGCCGCGAAGCTCTGGGGGTACGCGCAGGACTGGACGGTCGCCTACGGATACCGGCCGGGACGTGCGGCGGTGTGGATGGCGGTGCTGTGGGCGGCGAGCTCCCTGGCCTTCGCGCACGCCGCGCATCCGGCCGTGAACCCCGAGGGCCATCCGCCCTGGAGCCCGGCCCTGTTCGCCCTCGACCTGCTGCTGCCGGTCATCGACCTGGGACAGGCCGGCCAGTGGCAGCTGCGCGGGGGCTGGCAGTGGCTGGCGACGGCGCTCGTCCTGCTGGGCTGGGTCCTGGCGACGGCGGTGGCGGCGGGGGCGACACGGCTGCTGCGCCGGAGCTGACCGCTCGCCCGGGCCGATCGCGCCGGCTCCGGCGGTCGGCCCGCCTTTTGCCTTCCCTTGACCTGGCGGCGTACAACTTTCCACAGGTTGCCCGCACCCTCTGGCGCGATCTGAACCTCCGGCTTTTCAATGGTCGGCACCATGGCTCTGCTGCCCCCCTTCATCCGCGCCTCCCGGACGTCCCGGCCGGCACGGAACGTCGCCCCCCACAGCGCCGCCGGGCTCCCCGCCGACGACGAGGTGCTCCTGGACGTGCCCGACGACCGGCTCGGGCCCGTGCTGGTCGCCGCCGGCCTGGGCGCGTACGCGCCCGCCGCCGCACTGCTGGCCCGCACCCGCGAACGCGCCGAGTGGGAGTACCGCGACCGGTACGCCACCCGGCTCGCGTCCTTCGCCCGCTCCCGCCCGGAGTGGTTCGAGGACTGGCGCGCCGCCGCCCCGCGCGACCCCGACGTCCTGCTCGTCCGCGCGCAGCTCGCCGTCGCCCGCGCCTGGGACTCGCCCGCCCGGGCGGAACTGCTGCGCGAGGTGAGCCCGCTGATCACGGCGGCCGCGCAGAGCGACGTCCGCGACCCGGTGCCGTGGCGGATCGCCCTGGACCACGCCCGCGGCACGCACGCCGGGCCCAAGTACTTCGGCGAGCTGTGGGCGGCCGCGGTGCGCCGCGCCCCGCACCACTACGGCTGCCATGTGGCCGCCAAGCGCTATCTGGCCGAGTCCTGGCACGGCTCCCACCGCGAGTGCTTCGACTTCGCCGACCGGGCCGCGCAGGACGCGCCGGCCGGCTCCCTCGTCCAGGCGTTGCCGGCCCGGGCGGCCTTCGCCTACCTGACGGACGGCTGTGGCCCCGAAGTGCCGCGCGAACGGCTGGACGCGGCCGCCGACCGAGCCGTCGCGCTCTCGGCCCGCTTCCCGGCCGCCGACCCGTGGCCGGCCGAGATACGCAACGTGCTGACGTACGTCCTGGTCCGGCTGGAGCGCCGGGACGAGGCCCTCGCCCAGCTGCGCCTGATCGGCCCGTACGCCACGTCGTTCCCCTGGGACCGGCTCTCCGACGACCCGCTCGGCCACTTCCTGGCGGTACGCGAGGACGTGCGCTCGGGACCCTCGGAGCGGCCCCCCTGGCGTCCGGGGATCGGGCACGGCGGACGAACCCGCCCGCTGGACCACTAGGCTTCTGCGTCGTGACCACCGTCCGTCTGCCGCTCTTCCCCCTGAACTCGGTGTTGTTCCCGGGACTCGTGCTTCCGCTCAACGTCTTCGAGGAGCGCTATCGCGCCATGATGCGCGATCTGCTGAAGACCCCCGAGGACGCATCGCGCCGGTTCGCCGTCGTCGCCATCCGCGACGGCCACGAGGTGGCGCCCAGCTCCCGGGGCCTGCCCGACCGGACGGCGCTGCCCGATCGCGGCCCCGCGGCCGGCTTCGGCGACGACCCGTTCACGGCGTTCCACGGCGTCGGCTGCGTGGCCGACGCGGCGACGGTCCGCGAGCGCGCCGACGGCACGTTCGAGGTGCTGGCGACGGGCACGACCCGCGTGAAGCTGCTGTCGGTGGACGCGTCCGGCCCGTTCCTGACGGCGGAGCTGCAAGAGCTGCCGGAGGACCCCGGCGACGAGGCGGGCGCCCTCGCGGAGGGCGTGCTGCGGTCCTTCCGCCAGTACCAGAAGCGCCTGGCGGGCGCCCGTGAACGCTCCCTGACCACGGGGGCGGACCTCCCGGACGACCCGTCGGTGGTGTCGTACCTGGTGGCGGCCGCGATGATGCTGGACACCCCGACCAAACAGCGGCTGCTGCAGGCCCCGGACACGGCCTCCCGGCTGCGGGACGAGCTGAAACTCCTGCGCGCGGAGACGACGATCATCCGCAACCTGCCCTCGCTGCCCGCGGCGGACCTGACCCGTGGCCCGACGAGTCTCAACTGACGTCACCGAGAAGGGCCCCATGGCGAAGAAGTCGAAGAAGCACCAGCAGCAGTCCGGGGGCACTCCCGCGACGGTGGCCCTGACGGGGGCCGGCGTGGACTTCACGGTCCACGCCTACGACCACGATCCGAGCCACCCGTCCTACGGCGAGGAAGCCGCCCAGGCGATGGGCGTCTCCCCCGACCGGGTCTTCAAGACCCTGGTGGCGGAGGTGGACGGCGCCCTGACCGTGGCGGTGGTCCCGGTCGTCGGCTCGCTGGATCTGAAGGCCCTGGCGGCGGCGGTGGGCGGCAAACGGGCGGCGATGGCCGACCCCGCCCTGGCCGAACGCACCACCGGCTACGTCCGGGGCGGCATCTCCCCGCTGGGCCAGCGCAAGAAGCTCCCCACGGTCCTGGACGACTCGGCGACGGCACACTCCACGATCTGCGTCTCGGCGGGCCGCAGGGGCCTGGAGGTGGAGCTCTCCCCGACGGCTCTGGCCGAGCTCACGGGGGCGGTGCTGTCCCCGATCGGCCGAGGCTGACCCTCGGGCCCGTGCGGTCGGAGCTCCCCGGAACGCCGAGGCCCCAGGAGGGACCGCTGGAACTGCCGAGGCGGCCGGGGCTACGGGAGCGGCCGGGACCGGAGCGGCCGGGGCTGCGGGAGCGGCGGGGACCGGAGCGGCCGGGGCTG
>NZ_JBHVYK010000035.1:48703-76941 GCF_042880855.1 Streptomyces sp. NPDC058291 | reverse complement strand
GCGCACGTCTGCCCGCCGGCCCGTTCGACGGTGTTAGCCGCGCTCGGGTTCGTCATGGATGGTCAGTGCTCCGGCGAGGTCGAGGTCGGCGACCGTGCCGTGCGCCCCGGCGCGGACGAGCAGCACAGCGCCGAAAGCGGTGCTCCAGAACGTCCTGGCCTCCACGCTGAGCGGTCGGCGGGTCCTCCAGCCGCGACTGTCGATGAGCTGGCTCACGAAGCGCTCGGATTGTCGGAACAGCAACTGGAGGTGCTGGTCGACCACAGGGGCGAGTTCGGGTTTGGAGATCCCGGTGGCGAGTGCTCGCGCGACCGCTGGGAGCGAGGGCATCGCCAGTACGGCACGGGCGATGTTGCGGCGAAATGCCGCCGCGTCGGGGGCTTGGCGTCCGATGCGCTCAATTCGCCGGGCGTCGTGCAGCAGGCCGAGAAAGGCCGCGTGCACGAGCAGCGAGTCCTTGGAGCCGAAGTGGTAGGTGACCTGATTGGGGAAGACGCCTGCCGCGGTCGCGATCTCGGCGACGCTCACCTCGGCGCCGGGCCGCTCCTTGCAGAGCTGTGCAGTTGCCTCGATCAGCCGGCGTCTCGTCGCGCGACCTCGGTCACGCGTCCGGGTCGACGTTGATCGAGTCTCGGTTCGCTTCGTCTCCACACCCGGAATTGTATGTGATACAACAAGGCTCTGTTCGCTTGTATCGCATACAAGAAAGGTTCAAGGACATGCACCGGACTGAAGTCGTCGTGACCGGACTCGGCGCGATCACGCCACTTGGTGGAGACGTGGAATCCACCTGGAAGGCCTTGCTTGCCGGCGAGTCCGGCATTCGCGGCGACGCTCTGCCCGGCCACGAGGACGCCGGCCTTCCTGACACCGTTGCCGGGACGATGGCGATCGACCCCGCCGCGTCGCTCCTGCCGGTGCAGGCCAGGCGGCTCGACCGCTCACAGCAGGCAGCCTTCACCGCGGCGGCCGAAGCCTGGGCCGACGCCGGTGCACCGCGGGTGGATGCGGACCGGCTCGCCTCAGCGATCGGCACGGGCATCGGGGGAGTGCGGACGCTGTTGAGGGAAGACGACGCTCTGGAGGCGGCCGGAACCCGGCGCGTCTCACCACGCACGGTCCCGATGCTCATGCCCAATGCGGCGGCAGCGCTGATCAGTATCGAGTACGGCGCGCGGGCCGGGGCGTACACGCCTGTCTCGGCGTGCTCTTCCGGTGCCGAGGCGATCGCCCTGGGGGCCCGGCTCATCCGTGCCGGCGAGGCGGACGTGGTCATCGCGGGGGGAACCGAGGCCGCGATCACCCCGATCACCGTCGCCGGCTTCGCCCAGGCACAAGCACTGTCGCGCCACACCGCCGAACCCGCCTCAGCCTCCCGGCCGTTCGCTGCCGACCGCAGTGGATTCGTTCTCAGTGAAGGCGCGGCTGTGGTGGTGCTCGAAAGCGCCGAACACGCCGACGCGCGAGGCGCGCGCGTCCACGCGGTGCTCGCGGGCGCCGGCATCGCGGCCGACGCTCACCACATCACGGCTCCCGCTCCCGACGGCTCCGGTCAGATCTCCGCCATGCGGAAGGCCCTCGCGCAAGCCGGCTTGGCTCCCGAGCGGATCGGCCACATCAACGCCCACGCCACCGGAACTCCGGCCGGTGACGTCGCCGAGGCACACGCGATCGGAGAGGTCTTCGGCCACGCCACGGTGACCGCTCCCAAGGCGGCGCTGGGCCATCTCTTCGGCGCCGCAGGCGCGATCGAGGCGATCATCGCCGTCCTCAGTGTGGAGCACGGCGTCATCCCGCCGACCCGCAACGTCACCGCGGCCGGCGTCGATCCCGGCATCGACCTCGATGTCGTGGCAGAGCGACGAAACGTTCCCCAGGAAGCCGTGCTGAGCAACTCCTTCGGCTTCGGTGGACAGAACGTCTCACTCATCGTCACCGGCGCACGACACCACGCGTCCCGTGCGGTGTCGACCGCATCATGACCTGCACGAACGCACCATTGTCGGTGGCTGGTCGCCGTCGATTGATCGAGTATCGAGCGTTGCTCAGCGCGTTGTTCGTCGCCGAGGGGGGCGTGGACTCGGCCGGTTCGGGAGGCGACCAGCGCCTTCGTGGCGGGCAGGGTGGCCTTCGCCGCGGCGACACCGAGCAGGCCCAGGGGTTCGCCGGGGTGGCCGAGGCAGACCATCTGATGGGACATGCGGATGACGATCTCCACGCCGCGGTCCGGCCGTCCGTTCTCGGGTGGGGGGTGGACGCCCTACGACCAGTACCGCTGGGTGGTGGCATACCGGCGGCAGCCGTGGCTGACTCATCCGGCCGGCGCGGCGTGGCGCGGCGCGGCTGGGTTGACGGCAGCTGCGAACACGCGGGTCTTGAGCGAGGGCGAGACGCCCCCCTTGAGGCGGCTCGCGACTCCCTGTGGCCAGGGTCTGGGCGGCTGCCTCGGTCAGCAGCGAGAGCTGGATGCGATCCAAGGCGGGCCCTCGAGCGGTTGGGCCGAGATCATCGGGGGTGAGCGGCTGGCCGACCGCGTCGGAGATCACCGCGGCGAGCAGGGCCGGGACCCGTGGGCGGGGACGCTCGCCGTCGATCCACCGCCGTACGCGGGTCGCGTTGGGGTTGATCTGCGACCTTGGCGGATCGCTTCGGCAGCGTTCCGGCGGGCGATCTCGCCATGGGGACAGGCCAGCGGCCGCGGTCCACGGCGCGAGCCGTGCATGGCCCGATCTGCTCGGCACCGGTGCCGCACCCTTGCGACCGCTTGTCACGGAGCGCAGTTCGCCACGGTTCGCGGCACCCGCACGGCAGCGTGCTGAGGAGCGCGGACGCGCGGCACCTACACGGCAGCGTGCTGATGAGCGCGGACGATGAGGGCGTCCACCGTGAGGTCCTTGGTCTCGCCCGCCGCGGCAGGCGTGGCCTGGACCTGCTCAGGCGGACGCTGCCCCGGTCCCGTCGGTCGGCCCATGGCCGATGGGCTGATGAAGGGTCCTCCGCGGCCCGGACCGTTCGGGCGGATCATGCCGCTGCGTCCCGGTCCGGACTGGGTGCAGGTTCCTGTTGATCACCTGAAGGTGGTCGCGCTGCCGGTCGCAACGGCTGTTGACGACCGGCAGGAGCGGTCGCGACCGTTCGCATTCGGCGGCTGTCAGATGCCCCGCTCCATGTCCACATCGGCGATCCGGGCGCGGAAGGGGTCACTTGGCGGGCCGGTGGAGTCATGGGTATTCATCTGAGGGGAGCGCTCGGGTCGTCCGTGCCAGGGTTCCCGGGCCATCTCTCTCGCATCATTTGCGCCAGAACAGGTGGTGGGTCACGCCACTGGGGCTGGGCACGATCTCCATGTGGAACCGGTCGCGCAACTCTTCGGGCGAGTCCCACAGACGTAGCCCGGACCCGAGCGTCACCGGTGAGACGACCACGTGCATGGTGTCGACGAGGTCGGCGTCCAAGAACTCCCGGACGGTGGTCACGCCGCCGCCGAGCCGGACGTCCTTGCCCTGCGCGGCCTCCCGTGCCTGCTCGAGCACGGTGGCCGGGTCGCCGTCCACGAAATGGAACGTGGTGTCGGAGAGCGTGAACGATGGACGCTTGTGATGGGTCAGGACGAACACCGGCGTGTGGAAGGGGGGCTCGTCGCCCCACCAGCCTTGCCACTCGTGGTCACGCCACTCGCCGCGCTGGGGTCCGAACTTGTTGCGGCCCATGATCTCGGCGCCGATGTTGTGGCTGAAGTCCCGGGTGAAGTAGTCGTCGAGGCCCCGACTCCCCCCGGGGTCGGTGCGGTTGGGCCAGCTCGCCGTGGCGCCGGCCCAGGAGAACAGCTTTCCCGGATCGATGTCGTGGCCGAAGGGTCTCTCCAGGCTCTGGTCCTCGCCGGCGGCGATGCCGTCGCTCGAGATGGTGAAGTTCTGCACTCGCAGCAGCTGACCCACGTGCTGTCCCATCATGGTCTGTCGTCTCCTCGTGTAGGCGATGTGTTCGCCATCAGGATGTCGAACGGGACGTGGCTGGATCGACAGCGGCGCTTGAGTTCTTTCCCAGCGTGCCCCGCGTGGCCGTGCACCTGGGCCGTTCGGCGGCATCCTGGTGCGCACGCTGTACGAGATTCTGGGCTTGTCGACTACGAGGTGACATGCTCGCCCCACCCCTCAACGGGTTTCGCCAGGACGTGCCGCGTGCCTGGCCCTCGCGACGTTGCACACCTGGACGCTGCCCCGGCGGACGCCTTCACACGCGGAATCCGACGTCAGCGAGAACCGATGTTGTCCGGGTGCCGTCCCGGGCCGCTATGAGGTGGAACGGGAGCGTTCCGCAGCGCTGCGAGCGGCGGGGGAGGTCAGTTCGAGGGCCCGGTTGTCGTGACCGGCCGCCATCTCGTCCAGCCAGAGTTCGTACCAGGCGAGGAAGCCGGGGGCCGGTGACAGGTCGGGGCCCCAGAACCCGTCGGAGTTGCCGGTGAGAACAGGCCCGGTCAGCGGGCCCGTGACTCCCAGCACAACCACATCGCTGCATCCCGCTTCGATGATGTGCAGGAACCTGTCGCCTGGGCGGGTACGGTCCTCGACCGCGCTGAAGCCGCGCGGGGTCCCGCCGCCTGCCCCCTCCGGGTCCATGGTGAACAGGTCGCACCGGTTCAGGGCAGAAGCCCGTAGAACGGGGAAGCTCCCGTCGCCCCCAGGAACGTCAGGAAGTCGCGGTAGGGATCGGGAAGAACGACCCCGTGGTCGGTCTCGAAGGCGTCGAGCATCGCTGGGCTGATGGTGGGCCCGAGCCGGAAGCGGTGCTTCTCCTCGCCGAACGAGTGGCTGCGAAGGGGGCTGAAGGGTACCTGGGCAAGCTTGCGCTGTAGGCGGGGCAGGCGGGGCAGGCGGGGGTCCATACGTGCTCTACTCTCGTCCGGCCAAGAAATCCAACGGAGAGGACGCGCTTTCGACCACCGGGCGCAACCGCCCTGGGCGGTGATCCTTCAGCTGGCGTGTACTCCAGCGGCAGGCCGCTCGCGGTCAACGCCCCAGCTCACCTTCGCCCGTGAGGCCACCCCGATTCCTCTACCCCACACGACCGGTCGCGGTCACCTCGTCGACGATGGCCACAGCCGGCGCCGGGCGACCACCGTCACCACGCCGACGACCGCCGCTGATCGGTCCCAGTCCCGCCACGCGCGGCGCGCCCGGCCCGTTGCGGGGAGGACGCGCCGCCGTGTCATGTCGCGACTTTTCCGCGGTCGGGGCTCAGTTGGTGAAGATGACGTACTTCCAGGCGCCGTGCGTCGTCGCGTTGACGCTGTCGCCGGAGGAGCCGTCGATGTACGACGAGCGGACCCGGGCGCGGACGCCGGCCTCGCCCGGGGCCTCCAGCGTGACGGCGGACTTCCCGTTGGTGCTCACCGGGAAGTACTGGGACCCGGAGTCGTACCAGGAACCCTCGTAGTAGACCTGAACCTGAAGACGCTGCTGGCGGCCGGCGTAGTAGTTCATGGTCGTGGTGAACAACGGGTCGGTGTTCTTGCGGAAGTAGAAGTACGAAGTGGAGCCGATCCGCCCCGTCTTGTAGTGCCGGGAGACGGCGGTCGAGACCTGCGCGTAGGCGCCCGCGGTGGACTTCGCGGTCTTGTCGGCGCTGCGCGCGTCACCCGCGAAGACGGCCGTGACGGCCGTGTCACGGGTCATGTCGACGACGACCGAAAGGTTGCCGCTCGAGTTGACCTTGGCGTTCTTGACCAGCTTCTTCGGCTTGTCGGAGCCGGCGGGGTCCACGTAGATGGCCAGCGTGCGGTTCTTGTACGTCGGGCCGAGGTGCGCGGTGAACGTGACGTCCTTGCCGTACGCGTACAGCTTGCCGTTGTTGGTGAGGCTGAGCGCGGCCGCCGTGCGCGAGACGGCCACCACGTCGGAGCCGACGGTGGCCGCGTGGCCGGCGTCGCCCGCGAAGAACACCCGGTAGGTGACCTTGCCGCCGGCGGGCGGGACGTCCGTGAACGCGAACGAGCCGTCCGCCTTGGTCTTGACGGGGGCGAGGACCTTGCCGCTCGGGGATTCCTGGTCCGCGCGGGTCACCTTGAGAGCGGTTCCCGCCGGAAACGGCGTCGCCGAGGTCAGTTTGCCGGTGACGGTGAGCTTCTTGGCGCGTTCCGCCTTGACCGGTGCCGTCACCTTCAGCGACGGCAGCTCCTTGGTCGGGTCCGTCAGAGCGCGCAGGGTGAAGCCGCCGCCGGTGTTCACGGAGATCGCGAACACCCGGCTGCTGTCCGGGGCCCAGGCCAGTGCGCCGTCCACGAGGGTGTCGGCGCCGCTGCTGTTACCGGTGTTGGGGAAGTCGTACTCCCGCACCGGCGTCGCCGCGCCCGGCCGCATGATGTGGACGTCGGGCTCGTACCAGGAGAAGCTGCCGCCCGCGACGCTGCCGTCGGGTGCGACCCGCACGGCGTTCGGGTACGCGTCGATGGGATAGCCGGTCTGCGCAGTGAGGTCGGCGGTCGAATAGGCGCCGATGCCGTATCCGAAGCCGGGCGAGCCCCACGAGGTGAGGATCTGCTTGCCGTCGGGCGTCAGGTCCAGCTGCTTCACGGAGGTGTCCATGTCGCCCTTGGCGCGCAGCACGGCGCCGTCGGCCGTCACGTCGTACACGGCGAGTGCGCCGCCTGCGCCGGCCACCAGGACGCCCGGGTCGGCCGGGTCGGCACCCAGCAGCGTCGTGCCGCCGAAGAAGTTGACGTCCCCGCGCTGGGCGAGGTGGACGACGGGCTCGGCGCCGGAGACGTCGAGCGAACCGAAGTTGGAGCCGTAGCCGAACCAGATCCGGCCGTCGACCACCTCCAGGTCGCCCGGAGCCGCCCCCAGCGGGTAGCTGGCGGTCTCGGTGTACGTGCCCGTCTCCACCGAGACGATCCGGTTGCCGTTCGTGACGGCCGCGTACACCTGCCCGGAGTCGGCGGACAGCGCGAGGCCGGTCACGCCGGGCAACCCGGTCAGGGTCGTCTTGACGGCCCCCGTGTAGTCGGTGACGACGATCTTGCCGCCGTGCGGGTCCGACACGTAGACCCGCTGGTGAGCGCCGTCCACGACGATGTCGCCGACCGACTCCACCGGAAGGAGCTTGGCGGAGTCGGCTACCGCCACTCCCGCCGAACCCGCGGCGAGTACCGCGGAGCTGAGGACGACCGCGAGCGTCGTCGCGGTCGAGATGCTGCGCCTGCGCACAGAAATGGGAACCCCCAGAAAAGAAGCCCGGCGTCCGCCGGGCGTGATGAAGCGCCTGCGTCCCCCCTTCGCACCCGCAGCGGATGCGTGAACGCGGCAGAGCAGCAGCCTATGGCATGCCAATGACAACATGGGCGGGATTTCCACCGATCTTCCACCGCTCTGGAACGCCCGCCGGACAAACCCGGCGCGGTGACGGTGAGGCCCCGGGTGGGGTGCCCTACTGCGAGTGAGTCTCCTCGACCACCCAGGACAGGTACGCCCCCCACCCACCGATTACGGGCAGCGTTACGCACTGGGGGACGCCCTACGAATGCGCCTGCCTCCGCAGGGACCGGCCGGTGTCTCCACCACTGTGGAACGCGACGGCGACACGTCGCGGCAGTGAGGCGCGGACGATGGCGGCGCCCACCGCGACGACGGCGGCTACTCCGTTCCACCAGGCGCGCGGCCGCCCCGGCCCCCCTGCCCTCCTCCAGCAGGGCGTCGAGCGCGGTCAGCAGATTCAAGTCCAATTGCATACGAGTAACTCCAACCGTGCCTGACATGCACTTGTTGTGAATCCGCGGTGCCTATAGCGTCGAGACGACAGCACGGAACGCCCGCGCTCACCCGGCCGCACCGGCCTCATCCACCCCCTCCAAGACAGGAGCACCCCCATGCCTCGAACGCCTCGGACCACGAACACTGCCGCCCGCGACGCCGACATGCTCGACCAGACCGTGACCGCTGTGCGCGCGGCCGGTTCGGCGCTGCGCGAGCGCTTCGGCGAAGTGGTCCCGTACCGGACCCGCGAGGAATTGATGCACGCCCTCGCCGGCAACGACGACGCGGCCCTGGACATCCTGCGGCCCCGCCTCACGCAGCTGCGCCCGGACGCCGGCTGGGTGGAGGACGAACTCGACGGCGGAGCGCTCCCGGACGGCGAATGGTGGGTCGTGGACCCGGCCGAAGGCAACGTCAACCACCTGCACGCCCTGCCGGAATGGGCGGTGACCGCCACCCTCGTGCGCGACAACCAGCCGGTCCTCACCGTCGTCCACCTCCCGATGACCGGCGACACCTACACCGCGACAGCCGGCGCAGGAGCCCACCTCGACGGCCGGCCACTGCGCGTCTCGCAGACCACGGACCTCGGCCTGAGCATCGTGGCCACCAGCCAGGCGCGACCGGACGAGGACGCGACAGTCGTTCGGCGCGTCGGTTCCTCGATCACCGCGATGCTCTTCGACGCCCTCGTCGTCCGCGCCGCCGTGCCCGCCACCCTGCACCTGCTGAACGTCGCCGCCGGCCGGGCCGACGCCTTCTGGCAGTTCGCCGGCGCCCGCGCCGACCTGCTTCCCGGGGCCCTGCTCGTCACCGAGGCCGGCGGACGCATCTCCGACGCCCAAGGACGCCCCTGGACCCCGCAGAGCGAGAGCTTCCTGGCATCAGCGCCCGGCATCCACACCGAAGCCGTCGCCACTCTTTCGCGCTGACCGCGCCCCTCACCCCTCCACACCGAAGGACCTGATCACCGTGACAACGATCGCGATACTCGGAAGCGGCCGCGTCGGCGGCAACCTGGCCACCGCCCTCACCCGGGCAGGACACCGAGTCCTCGTGGCGGACCGCACCCCCGGCGCCGCCGCCGACGCCGCCCGGGCAGCACGCATCGTCATCAACGCCACCCCCGGCGCCGGCTCACTCGACCGGCTCACCGCCCTGCGCGAGGAACTGCTCGACAAGATCCTCGTCGACGTCTCCAACGCCACCACCGACGGGCCGGACGGACTGCCCGCCGACCTCCTCTACCCCGGCTCGAGTCTCGCCGAACAGCTCCAGCGGGCACTGCCCGCAACGCGTGTCGTCAAGACGCTCAACACCATGCTCTACCCCGTCATGACCGCACCGGCCACCCTCGACCAGGCACCCGACGTCTTCCTCTCCGGCGACGACCCACAGGCCAAGGGCACCGTCCACGACATGCTCACCGAACTCGGCTGGCACCCCGACTGGATCACCGACCTCGGCGGAATCGAAACGGCCCGCGCCACAGAAGCCGCCGTCCTCTTCGTGCCTCACGTGATCCGCTCGAGCGGATTCACCCCCTTCGCGATCTCCATCGCCCGCTGAGTGCCTTACGAGGTGGTGTGCGACAGCGGGTGAGGCGTGTTTCGTCTGTTCAGGGCCTGACCTCAGGCGGTGATGGAGCGGTCCGTCTTCTCGGATGCGGAGGGGGCGGGTTGGATGGGGTGTGGCCGGTCAGCGCAGCGGCGGGGGCGGGGGGTTGGTCGCGTTCCGGACGGGCCAGCCGCCGACTTTCCAGCAGGGAGCGCCGGCCGGTTCAGTGCCGTGGGGACGCGGCGCGCGGCCGCTTGTTGTGGCCGACTGGGGGCACATCGGAAACCGGTGGCCGAAGTCCTTCCCGAGGCGGTGAAGTCAGCGCCGCTCAGAGGTGTATCCGAGCAGCGCTGACATGACCGTGACCGTGATCAGCTCGGCGTCCTTGAGCGTGGTTCCGGCGGCGGACCGCCTCGGTGCCGGCCACGACGGAGCCTTCGATTCGGCGTCAAGCCTGGCATGGAGTGCCGTGGTGGGTGTGCAGGTCGTTCGTCGTACATCGCGACGGTGGACGGCTCTGGTCTCACGTCTGCAGGCGATCCCTTGGGCTCTTTCGGGATCCGAGGCGGTCCCACTGCGGTGACTGTGCATCGCGGTTCTTTCGCAGGGCCTGGGTCAGCCAGGGGTACACCGGGATCAGGTCCGGTACTGCCTGCCAGCCGTTGACGATCCACACCAGCCGCCAGTACCGGTCCACCCGGGGATCGTGAGCCTCTTCGAACTGCTGCGCCATCCAGTCCCGGAATTCCGTGTCAGGGGTGCGCGCGAACACCTCGGCGAAGCGGTGCACGAGGTCGTCGATGAGCAGTGCGGCCCTGTCGCTGAGCGGGTCGGTGCCCGACTTCCTGGCCTCGGCCACCTTCTGCCGGGTGAACTCCATCAGCTCCTCGCCGGCATCACGCTCGATGTCGAGCGGGCGCCCGGCGGCCTGGCGTACGGCCGTCCGGCGCATCCGGACACGGAAATCCTCGTCGCCGACCAGCTCGGCGAGTTCCACCCACGCGGCGACCTGCTCGTCGGTCGGGTCATCGGGGAGGTCGGGAGTTGCGGCGCGAACCATGGTCACCGCGCCCGGGTCGGCATCCACTGTGCCGAAGGTGCCATCCACGAAGTCGTCGATCAAACGCCGGCGTTCCTCGCCGGACAACTGCGTGAGCCTGTGCATGAGCTTGGTCTCCTCGGGACTGGACCCGCGGCTGGCCACGACTCGCAGAACGCTGCGACGCAGTTGCAGCACGCGGATCTGGACGTCCATGGCGTCCGCGTGCGCCGCGGCGACTTCCGCCACCGAGAGCTCGCGGTCCAGTACTCGTTGGATCGTGGGCAGGGCCATGCCCAACTCGCGCAGGGTGCGCACAAGTTCCAGACGCAGCAGCGCGTCGAGGTCGTAGAGCCGATAGCCGGCGGGACTACGGGTGGTCGGCGCCACCACCCCCGAATCGGAGTAGAACCGGATGGTCCTCACAGACAAACCGGTCCGCCGGGAGAGCTCCCCGATCGAGTAGAGGGTCGTAACGTCCATGTCCCCCACTCTGCCGTCTCCAGTCACTGGAGACTCAAGGCCGTTCCCCAGCGCGGCCCCGGCCGAGATGTCCGCGGTGTCACCCTTGTGCGCCGGTCCGGAACGCCGGGCAGGAGCGGTAACCGCTCTGCCCGCCCTGACTTCGTGGACTTCCCAGGCCTCCCTGAACGGCTCACCGGTGCCGTTCGCGGTGTCGGTCGAGGCCGTCGTACGGCTGCCGAACTGGCGGACGGCATCGACCGGGAACGCACCCTCACCGCCGGCCGCGGTTGGCTGCCGGCCAGGTGGATATGGCCGCTCTGCGGGCGGAGTTGAGCCTCCCGCTGGGCGCGTGACAACGCGGGCCCGCCCTCACCGGTGGAACCGCAAGGTTCTGCACACCGCGGTGTCGTCCCTGACGGGGCTGCACACGGTCAGGGTGCCCATAGACGGTCCGCACGGCAGCCGGATCGTCATCACCTCCACAGGCCACCGGCCTGTGCTCGTCGAGCCCGGCTATGGGACGCGGACGGGCTCCGGGAGTTGTGGCAGCACCTGCCTCTTTCCTTCCAGGACCTTGGTTTCCTCACCTGGCCTCTGCTGAGGAAGCGATTTCCGGGGATCCCTACGCCGTGGCGTCACGTCCACATCGTCCTGTCCACCCTGCTCATCGTGCTCGCCGGCATCGCATACATCGCCCTGATCGTGAACCTGCCCTTCCTCCTGTGACCGGCCGGGTGCAGCGACGGTGGGACATGGGGCCAGGCTGCCGGGCGACAAGTCGGTCGCCCGGTGGCGCACGCGCCGACGACAGAGGTGATGGCCCTCAACCAGCAGGTTGTCGAGGTCGACAAACGCATCGAGGCACGTAGTCCGGGACCGTCACACCATTCAGGTGATCGCCGGCCTCGGCGACGAGGTCGTACCGCCCGGGGGCGAACTCCGTGACCCGGCACGCCCACGCGAGTTTTTGGAGCCGGCCGTCCAGGTAGTCGGCCACCTTCCGCTCTCCGGCGTCGCCGTCCGGCGGCGCGCCGAAGGGGTTGACGCCTGGCAGCCCGAGAGGTCGGCGGGCGTCGCCGTCAGCCGGTCGCGGTCGAACCTGGCGGCGTGCCGTGCCGCGATGTCCGCGCGGTACGCGTCCGGTGTGTCCAAGTGAACCTCTTGGTGGTTCGGCGCCCGTCGTCACAGGGCGCGGCGGCTCGTGCCCCGGCTTCTCAGATGTGAACTCTCGTCGAACAAAAGGGAGTTGAGTGCGGACGTCAAGAACGCGACGACCCGTGCGCGGCCCGGTCTGCGCCGGACGGTTCCCAGGGTGCCCGGCGGCCCGGGGGCCCGCAAGACGGCCGGGGGAGCAGCCCGCGGACCGGGTGGCGGGAACCCGACATCCCCGAGGAAGATTCCTCGACGACCCCGTTCCGTGCTCCACCTGCGGACCGATGGCTTCGGCGGCGGATGCGCGGCAGGCCGCAAGGTGGCGGATGCCGCCAACTTTGCCGGGGCCGCTTGTGACGATCATGCGGGCCATCGTTGAATCTGGTTCGCCCTTCCCCATGAATCCTTGTCGCCCACGGCGTTGCCCGACGCCGCATGCCGCGGCCCTGGCGCCGGAGACCGACCGGGGCCTTCCCCAATGGCCGGTCCTTCGTTCCACGGTCAACCGCATCGCCCGGTCGCCCTGGTCAGGGCTGTCGAAGAGGAGATCCGAGTGAACTCGACGAACGTGGCACAGACCGTCAAGGCACTGCTCTCAACCGAACTCATGGTGGAGGTCCCGGTCGGCCGGATGGACGCGGACGACAGCCTGCGGGACGTCTACGGGCTCGACTCGCTCGGCTTCGTGGAACTGCGTGTGCTGTGCGAGGAGAACTACGGCATCACCATCTCGGAGGACGACTTCTCGCCCGAGCACTTCGCCACCCTCGGCACGGTCGTCAGTCTCGTGGAGCGGCTGCTGAAGGAACAGGAGAACACCGTCCAGCCCGCCGGCTGACGGTTCGCCCCGCCCCATCGGTTCGGCACTGGCCCGGGCCCAGCGGCCGACGCCAGGGGGCATCCCCGCCTCCGCCGCACACGTGCACGGAAACGATCACTCATCGCATCGTCAGGGACGGAGACACCGTTGTCCGCGCCAGTCAGCACCCGGCTCACCGAGTCCGAACTCGACCAGCTCCAGCGAAGCCAGTCCATGCACTACAACCACTACGGCCGCCCACCCCTGCCGTTCGCCTGCCTGGGCGCCCGGGGCGTCGAGCTGGAGGCGGTCGAGCTCGCCGGGCCCCGACGCGGCGAGACCTTCACCCTCTTGGACGCCAGCGGCGGCTACGGGAGCGCCTGCCTGGGCGCCGGCCACGACAGCGTGCGGCGTTCTCTGCAGCGGGCCGTCACCGACACCGGCTACGTGACCGACGAGATGGCGTCCCGCGAAAGGGCGGCCCTGCTGGACCATCTGTTCGGGGCAGAGGGACTGTGGACGGACCACTTCCCCGGCGACGCCTACCACGTCGCGGGCCGCAACTCCGGCTCCGAGGGGCTGGAACTGGCCCTCCGGCTGGTCCTCGAATCGCGGTTCGATACCAGGCGTCTGCGCCACCGCCCCGGGCGCGAGAAGCGGGACACCATCCTGGCGTTCGAGGGCGCCTGGCACGGCTGGACCCACGGCCTGCTGCCGTTCCTCAACCGCCGGCACTACCGGGTGGGTCTGCCGGCCCCCGTCGCGGACCACGACTACGGCCTGCGAGTGGAACACATCCCGTTCGGCGACGAGGGTGCTCTGGAGGAGTACTTCGCCGCCAACTCCGAGCGGCTGCTCGCCGTCTTCGTCGAGCCCGTCCAGGGCGACGCCGGAATCCTGCCGCCCCCGCCCGGGTACCTGCGCCGCCTGTCGGGCAGGTGCGGGGACAACGGCACCTGGCTGGTCGCCGACGAGGTGCTGACCTTCGCTAAGACCGGCCGGTGGTTCGGCATGCACGACGCGCAGGGGCCGGTGCCCACCGACATCACGGTGATCGGCAAGAGCCTGGGAATGGGCGCGCTGTCGACCTCCATGGTCATCGCCCGCCGAGAGCTGCGGGCCCGTGCCACCGGCACCATCTCCACCTCCGACCTACGTCCGCTGACCTGCGCCGTGATGCACGACGGCATCGACCACCTGGTGAGCGAGGGGCTGCTCAAGCACTCCGCAGAACTGGGCGCACGGCTGGCCGACCGGCTGCGGTCCGGGCTCGTCGGGCGCTTCCCCGAGATCTACACGCACACGCGGGGCCTCGGCGTCATGCATGGTGTGGAGTTGTCCGAGACCGCATCGGCTCAACTGGACCTCCTGCGCACCCACCTGATCTCGGCCGGAGTGTACGTCGAGTTCATGGCCGGCGCCGGAAAGCGCTCCCACGGTCTGCGCTACGTGTACCCGACGATGCGGATCGCTCCGCCGCTGATCACCAGCGAGGCGCAGGCGGACGAGATCGTCGACCGGCTGGGGGAGGGCACCCGGCGCTTCCAGGAGACGCTGTGACCTCGGCAGACGCCCCGGCTACCGCCATCGGTACGGTGCGGCGCCGGATCGAGCACGTCGACACCGACGCCTCCGGGGTCGTCCACTTCTCCCGGTACGTCTCCCTCCTGGAGACCTTCGTACTCGACCACTTCGAGGAACACGGTGCGGGTCTGGCCCGGATCGCCGAACTCGGCGCCGATCTCGCCGTCACCGAGCTCACGGTGCGCTACCGCAGGCCGGGCGCCTACCGGGACCTGATCGCCGGGGAGGTCGTGGTGGAGCACGTCGGGGCCGCCCGCATCCGGGTGGCCGCCAGTCTGCTGCGCGAGGAGACGGACGGCTCACGCACCGAACTCGCCTCCGCAACCCTCACCTTCGCAGGCGTCCACCCGGCGACCGGCGGCCCGGCGCCGCTGCCTCCGGCTGTCCGTCACACTCTGAAAGGGATCGTCGCCGATGCAGCTCGACACGACATCGCAGCCCGCTGAACGCACGGCAGCGGCCGTGCCCCCGGCGCAGGGGCCGCAGCAGGGCGCCGACCGGCAGATCGGCTTCTCGGAGCTCAAGAAGTGGCTGCGCCACCGCCACCCGATGATCTACATCGACCGGATCACCGACCACGAGCCCGGGGTCTTCCTCAAGAGCCTGCTGTCGGTGTCCGGGAACCTCGACGCCATATCAGGACACTTCCCGGAACGGGCCATCTATCCGGGGAGCCACCTGATGCAGGCCTTCGCCCAGTCGGGGATCATCCTCTACCAAATGAGCACCAGCCCGCTGGCCGACGACGAGCTGACGCTGATCGGTTCCGTCAAGTCGCGGTTCACCAGGCCCGTCGTCCCCGGCGACCAAGTGATCTTCGACGTCCGAGCCGACCGGCTGGTCGGCACCACGTTCTTCTTCTCGTGCCAGGCGACCGTCGACGGTCTCACGGTCGCCGCCTTCCGCGGAACGCTGACCCGCAGGAAGGCCGCGGACCTCGGCCGTCAGCTGTGGTGAGTGCCGGGCCCGAGGCCGTCGTCACCGGCATGGCCTGGGCCACTCCGCTGGGCGACGGCCTTCAGGAGGTGTGGCAGCGGCTCTGCTCGGGCGCGACGGGCGCCGCCGACCAACCGTCGCCGCACCGGCTGCGCACGCAACGTTGCGCCGCCGTGCCCTCCCCGGCCTACCGCCCCGGAGCCCGGGAGGCCTGGGACCGGCAGGTCGCCCTCGCGGTGCGCACCATGGCCGCGGCCTTGCGGGACGCGGGCGTGGCGGCGGACGACGGGCGGCTGACCTTCGTTGCGGGCACCAGCTTCGACGCCCGCATCGACTGCGAAGACCCCCAGGAGGACTGGGCCGTCGCGGCGACCCGCCAACTCGGCCACCATAAAAGGCCGTTGGTGGTCACCACCGCCTGCTCGGCCGGCGCCGACAGCCTGTTGCTCGCCCGGGCACTGCTCCACGCGGGCGACGGCGAGGGAATCGTCCTGGCGGGCGGGGTGGACGTCCTGACCGAGGCCAAGCGGCTGGGTCATTCCGCACTCGGCACGATGAGCCCCACCGGGCTGCGCGCCTTCGACGTGGCGCACGACGGCATGACCCTCGGTGAGGGCGCGGGCTTCCTGGTGCTGGAGGGCGCCGCCGCGGCCCGCCGCCGGGGCGCCCGGGTGTACGCGACGCTGAGCGGCGCGGGTTCGGCCAACGACGCCTCCGGGCTGACCGCACCGGACCCGTCCGGGCGCACCGTGACCGCGGCGGTGCAGCGAGCCCTCGCAGGGTCGGGCAGCGTGCCCGCCGACGTTGCCGTGATCTGCGCGCACGGCACCGGCACCCCGCTCAACGACGAGGTCGAAGCCGCCGCCGTACAGCGGCTCTTCGGCGGCGTCCGGACCGGGCCCGCCGCAGTGGTCTTCGCAACCAAGGGGGCGCTCGGCCACAGTCTCGGTGCCACCGGGGCGATCGAGGCGGTGGCCACCGTGCTCGCCCTCCGGGAGGGACAGGTGCCTCCCCTCCATGGGCTCTCCTCCTCGCTGCCGGGGCTGTCGTCGCTGCGGCTGCCCCGCGGAGGGCCGGAGAAGGCGCACGGGACGCAAGGCATCAGCCTCACCCTGGGGTTCGGCGGATTCAACACCTGCCTGCTGTTCGACTCCGAGCCGCCCGCCGGGGACGACGCGGTCACGCGGGCGCCGTCCGCCGGGGTCGACGCGCCCACCACGATGCCTTCCGGGTCCGGCGGCCGCGCGCCGGCCCTGCCTCTCGCCGTCGCCGGGCACGCGACCGTGTCCGTCGCCGACCCCGCGTCGTGCACGCGCAACAAACCGTCCTTCTACGCCGACCCGGTCGCCTGGCTGATCGTCTCCGCGGCCGAAGAGGCGCTCGCCCCCTGCCGGGAGGAGGTCCTGGCGGAGCCCGACGAGGTCGCCGTCCTGGTCACCAACGACGGCCGGGCCCTGCCCACGCACCTCAGGATCGCCCGGGACGCGGCCCGCGGCCGGGTCTCGCCCCTGCGGTTCGCGGGCTCCAACCCCGGCATCCTGGCCGGACTCACCTGCCTCACCCTCGGCCTGCGAGGCCCGTCCCTGGTCCTGGAGGCGGACGTCGACGACGCCGCGGACGTCGCGACGGCGCTGGCCGGGGACTGGCTGCACACCGGCCGCGCGAGGTACGTCCTGTGGGCCGCGTACCGGCAGGACGGCGACTCGTGCACGGCGACCTGCGTGGTGCTCCGTGCCGGGACGCCCGACGACGACGGCGCCCACGGCGCCGGGTTCGCCCGGGAACTGCTCACCGACCCGCCGGCCGCCGACGCGGTGCAGCGGCCATGAAGGGACACCACGGATGTCTGCCACGGATGACCTCCTGTTAGAACACCGGCGGGTCGCCGAGTTCCTGGACCGCGCCTGCGAGCCCGGCGCGACGGACCGCCCCGAGCCGTCGCTGGACGACACCCTGGCCGCGTTGGCCGCACTGGGCCTGCCTCCCGGCAGCGCCGTGCTGCTTGCGCTCTCCAACTCCCTGCACATGCTGCGCCTGTACCTGTCCGCCCTGCTCCTGGGGCTCGTGCCGCTCGCCGTCGCCCCGGCGACCCCCTCGGCGCGCATCCGCAGGCTGGCCCGGCGACTCCACGTCCGGGCGCTGATCGCCGCCCGGCCGGACCCCCAGCGCTACGGCGTCCCGCGCGCCCACCTGGTCCCGGGCGGCGCGGCCGTCCTGCTGAACGAGGCGAGCGGCCCGCCCCCGTACCGGGCAGGAGACGTGCTCATGTCGACCTCCGGGACGTCCGGGGCCGCCAGCGCCTGCCTGCACCGGGCCTCGTCCCTGCTGCGCAACGCGGAGCGGCACGCCGGGGCGGTGGGGATGCGCGCGGGCGACACCGTCCTCGTCAACCTGCCCCTGTACTACTCGTACGCGATGGTCGCGCAGGTGCTGGCCGCGTACGTGTGCGGCGCCAGGGTGGTGGTGTCCGGGCCGCCCTTCTCCCCGGCCGGGTATCTCAAACAGATCGCGGACCACGGGGTGACCCACTCCTCCATCACGCCGACGATCGTCCGGCGGCTCCTCGAAGAATCCACGGGAGCACCGTCGGGCGTCCGGGCGCTCACCGTCGGCGGCGACCACGTGCCGCCGGAGCAGGTGGCCCGGCTGCTGGCGTGCCGTCCCGGCGGGGAGCTGTACCTCACCTACGGGCTGACCGAGGCGGGGCCGCGGGTGTCCACCCTCGCCGCGCACGCCGAACCCCCTCACCGGTACGCCTCCGTGGGGCTGCCGTTGCCCGGGGTCCGAGTCTGGCTGCGCGAGCAGCCCGGTGACGAGGGAACCGGTGAGCTCATGGTCGCCAGCGACACGGCGCTCGTGCGCAAGATCTCCGACGCACCGGGAGCCGATCGGACGCCGGCCGCCCGGGGGGTCGTCGCGACCGGTGACGTCTTCCGCATCGAGGACGGCTACCTCTTCTTCCGGGGCCGCCTGTCGGACTTCGTGATGATCAGGGGCGAAAAGGTCTCCCTCGGCTCCGTCCGCCGGACCGCGCTGACCCTGCCCGGTGTGGTGCGCTGTGTGACGAAGGTGGGAACGGCGGACGACGGAGAGTCCTTCCTGGAGGTGGAGTTGGAGGTGGCCGATCCGCAGCCCGACGCGGCGCAGAGCATGCGGCGGAGCCTCAACTCCGTCCTCATGCCGTCGGAGCGCCCCCGCACCGTCACGGTGACCGGGGCGGACCAGGAGGGCTTCCACAAGTGACCGCGCCGTCCGTCCTCCGCACCGCACCGCCCCGCCGGGACGCGGTGCTCCGGCTGTTCTGCGTACCGCACGCCGGAGGTTCGGCCCGTGTCTTCCGGGGCTGGCAGCGGCACGCTCCGCCCGGCGTCGAGGTGGTGCCGCTGGAACCGGCGGGACGAGGCACGCGGGCGGGAGCGTCCGCCGCGCGGTCGGTACGGGAAATCGCCCGCGACTTCGCCGCCACGGTGCGCGCCACGGCCGGGCCGAACCCGTACGTCCTGCTCGGGCACAGCATGGGCAGCCTGATCGCGTACGAGATGGCTGCCGCAGCGGGGCCGACGGACCGGCCGAGGCCGGCGCTGCTCGTGGTGTCCGGGCGTAACCCGCCGCACTGCCCGCCCGCCTGGACGCGTCGGGTCCTCGACCTCACCGACGGCGAACTGCTCGCCGAACTCCGGGTCCTCGGGAGCGTGCCGCCCGGGCTCAGTCCTTCGATCGCCGCGCACTTCTTCCTGCCCGGCTTCCGCGCCGACCTGCGGATGGCCCACACCTACCTGCCCGGGCGACAGCCCCGACGCACGGCGGCGCCCCTGCTCGTACTGGCAGGACGCCAGGACCCTCTGACGGACGACGCCGTGCTGACGCAGTGGGAGCGGTACTCCGACGAAGGCTGCACCGTGGCCCACCATGAGGGCGGCCATTTCGCCCTGTACGAAAGGGTTCCCTGGCTGATGGGGCTCATCAGCGAGCAACTGCGGCGGCCCGAACCCGGGCCGCCCGGGCGCTCGTCCGTCGGAGAAGAAGGTCACGGATGGTGAAGGGCTACTTGCTCATCGGGCTCTCCGCGACCGGCTTCGGGCTCATGCCCGTCTTCGCCACGTTCGCCTACCGTGACGGGCTGACCCTCGCCACGCTGCTCTTCCTTCGCTTCGCCCTCGCCGCGGCGGTCTTCGTCCCGTACGCGATCCGCCACGCGCGTCGCACCGGCCCCCCGAAGCGGGCGGACCTGCTGCGGCTGGTCGTGCTGGGCGGGGTCCTGTACACGGCTCAGTCGGCGCTGTACTTCTCGTCCGTCAAACACATCTCGCCCGCGCTGGCCGCGCTCTTGCTGTACGTGTACCCGGCCCTGGTGGCCACCGTGTCCGCCGTCGTCGGCCGGGACAGGCCCTCCCTGGCCATCGTGGGCTCGATGGTGGCGTCCTTCGCGGGAGTGTCACTCGTGCTGGGCCGCATCGGGGCGGACCTGGACATCGTGGGCGTCCTGCAGGTGCTCGGCGCCGCCGGGGTCTACACCGCCTACATCCTGTACGGCGACCGGGTGAGCGCCCGTGTGCATCCCGTGGTGATGACCGCCTGCGTCTCGGCGGCCGCGGCGGTCTCCTTCCTGCTGTACGGGGCGGCCACGGGCGATTTGAGGCTCGGGTTCGCGCTCCGGGGCTGGCTCTGGGTGCTCGCCCTGGCCCTGATCTCCACGGTCGTGGCGATTCTCTGCTTCTTCCTCGGGATGACCCTGATCGGTCCGACGCGTGCGTCGATCGGCAGCATGCTGGAGCCCGTGGTGAGCATCGTCGCCAGCGCGGTGTTCCTGAGCAGCGGGCTGACGTGGCTGCAACTCCTGGGGGCCGCCCTGGTCCTGACCGGTGCCACAGCCGGCGTCCTCTCCCGCCGTCCCTCGCCGCCGGGCCCGCAGCCCGCGCCGCCACCGCGGCAGCTCTCGCGGGACCACGGCACCGCCCCGCCACCGCAGCCCTCCCGGGACCACGACGCCACGCCACCACGGTCCGGGCAGCCGCCCCCGCGCCGCTGACCGGCCGCCGCTCGTCCTTCCCCCGAGGAGAACCAGGAGACCCCATGCCCACACGTCCGCTCTTCTGTTCGGCCGAGGAGGTCGCGACACTGCTGGGAATGGACGACGCCATCGCCTCCCAGCGCCGAGCGTTCACCGCCCTCGCCCACGGCACGGCCGACCTCCCGCCGAAGGTCATGCATCCGAGCCGCTTCGACGACAGCGTGATGTTCTGTTACGTGTCCCGCCTTTCCGCGGACACCGGCGCGGTCGCCAAGTTCGGCA
The DNA here is from genome assembly GCF_042880855.1 of Streptomyces sp. NPDC058291. Taxonomy (NCBI): domain Bacteria; kingdom Bacillati; phylum Actinomycetota; class Actinomycetes; order Kitasatosporales; family Streptomycetaceae; genus Streptomyces; species Streptomyces sp. NPDC058291. Next base: position 56,365 of record NZ_JBHVYK010000035.1, on the reverse strand, counting down.
GCGTCCGCCCCTCCAACCGCGCACACAACCTGCCCAGCGTGAACGCGGTCGTCGTCGTTCTCGACCCCGGGACCGGGGCCGTCGTCGCGGTGCTGGACGGCACCACGGTGACGACCCTGCGCACCGCCGCGGCGAGCGCGGTGGCCGTCGACGCGCTCGCGCTCGCGGGCGCGGACGAGCTGGGACTGCTCGGCTCGGGCACTCAGGCGCTGGCCCACGCCCGTGCTGTCGCACGGGTACGGCCGCTGCGCGCGGTACGCGTGTGGAGTCCCACCGAGAAGCACCGCCTCCTGGCCGCCGAGCGCATCGCCGCCGAACTCGGGGTGCGGGCCGACGCGGCGGACAGCGCACGGGAGGCGGTGAACGGCGTGCCCGTGGTCGCCACCTGCACCCTCAGCCGTGAGCCGGTCCTGCGCGGCCGGTGGCTGTCACCGGGCGCCACGGTGGTGGGCGTCGGCTCGTTCGAACCCGACCGGCACGAGGTGGACGCGCACGCTCTGCAACGGGCCGCCGCAGTCGTCGTGGACGATCCGCACACCGCCGCCGCGCACGCGGGTCCCGTGGTCGCCGCGATCGGCGGCGGCGACCTCGTGCCCGGTGACCTCGTGCCCCTCGGGCAGGTGCTGACCGGGCAACGTGCGGCGCGCTCCTGCGAGCAGGACATCGTCCTGTACTTCAGCGTGGGCCTCGGTCTCCAGGACGCGGCGGCGGCCTGGGCCGTCGTCGACGCAGCCAGGGCCGCACACGGCGGGCCGGCGGCCGAGGACGTACGACCAGCGCCGGACGAGCGGCCGGCGGCCGGGCGATGAGCGGGCGCGGGGCCCGGCCGGGCGGCGTCCTGCCGGGACGGGCGTCGGTGGTCGTCATCGGCGGCGGAGTGATGGGCGCCAGCATCGTTTATCACCTCGCCCGTGCCGGTGTGCGCGACGTGGTGCTCGTCGAGCGGGACCAACTGGCCTGCGGCTCCACCTCCAAGGCCGCAGGGGGAGTCCGGGCGCAGTTCTCCGACGTACTGAACATCCAGCTCGGCGCCCGGAGCCTGGAGGCCTTCGGCCGCTTCGCCGAGGAGCCGGGGCACGACATCGGGCTGCATCGGGTGGGGTATCTCTTCCTCCTGTCGACACCCGAGCAGGTGGCTTCCTTCGAGGCCGGTGTGCGGTTGCAGAACGGGCTGGGCGTGCCCAGCCGCATGATCGACGCGGCCGAGGCGCAGCGGCTGTCCCCGCTGATCAGCACCGAGGGGCTGCTGGCAGCCGCCTTCTCCCCCGACGACGGGCACTGCACCCCCGAGGCGGTGGTGCACGGTTACGCCGACGCCGCACGCCGGCACGGTGTGGTGATCGTCCGGCACTGCGCGGTCACCGGCATCGAGACGAAGGGCTCGGACATCACGGCGGTCCTCACCTCCCGGGGGAGCATCGCCACGTCCGACGTCATCTGCACGGCCGGTGCCTGGTCGGCCGAGATCGGCGCCATGGCGGGCGTCGAGCTGCCCGTGCAGCCGCTGCGCCGTCAGATCGCCGTCACCGGGGCGGTGCCAGGGATGCCGTGCGACGTGCCCATGACGATCGACTTCGACAGCAGCTTCTACTTCCACGGGGAGGGCCCCGGCGTCCTGCTGGGCATGTCCGACCCCGAGGAGACGCCGGGCTTCCGCACCAAGGTCTCCGACGCGTGGCTGCCCCGGCTGCACGCCGCGATGAGCCGGCGCGCCCCCGCCCTGCTGCAGGCGCGCGTCACCGGCGGCTGGGCCGGACTGTACGAGACCACCCCCGACCACAACGCGCTGATCGGCGAGGCCTGCGGACCCACGCGCTTCCTGTACGCCACCGGGTTCTCCGGACACGGCTTCCTCCAGGCGCCCGCGGTGGGCGAGGTGATACGTGACCTGTACCTCGGCCGGGAGCCTTTCGTCGACGTGTCCCCGCTGCGGGCCGAGCGTTTCGCCGTTCAGGAGGCCCGCCCGGAAGCCAATCTCGTGTGAGCGGAACCCGGACCACCCAGGCTTGTCAACGCCGCGCTCAGCACCGGGCCGGCCACCCCCTTCCTCGCCCCGCGCGCCCCCGACGCCCCGCACCGCGGGCTCACCACCGTCTGCGACGTGACGTGCGAGGTCGGATCGGAGGCGGCATGTGGCCGGTCCACGACACGACGACCACCTGGCAGCGGCCCGTACGCAGACTGCTGGACACCTCGCCGTTCGACCTGATCGCCCTGGACGACCTTCCCTCGCTGCTGCCCGAGGAAGCCAGTACGGACTTCGCCGCGGCGCTGCTGCCCCAGCTCGCGCACACGGCCGCAACGACCCGGCCTTCCCGTGGCGCCGTTGCGCGGCCCTGTTTCCCCACGGCACTGCCGACGGACAACGACCGCACCACGGAAAGGACCGGACGTGAGTGATGTGACCGATGTGACTGCCGCGACCGACGCGATCGCCCCCACCGGCACCGTGCACTGGATGGGCGCCGGCCTGTCCACGGGCAGCGGCCTCGCTGCCGTCCTCAGGACGGCACCGCGGGTACGGCTCTGGCACCGCAGCGCCGACCGCGCCGAGAAGGCTCTGGACCGGCTCGGGCTGTCCGGGCGCGTCGCCCCCCGTGCCTTCACCCCCCAAGCGTTGAGCGCCGAACTGGCTCCCGGCGACATCGTGGTCTCCATGCTGCCCGCCTGCGAACACGACGCGCTGCTGCACATCTGCGTCGGCCGCCGGGCCCATTTCGCCTGCAGCAGCTACACCTCCGACACCATGCGCGCACTCGCCCCGGCCGCCGCCGCGAACGGCACCGTGATCCTCGCGGAGGCCGGTCTCGACCCGGGCATCGACCATCTCTTCGCCCACAGCCTGATCGGCCGGGCCAGGGCACAGTGGGGCGAGGCTCCCGCACGGGTCCGCTTCACGTCCTACTGCGGGGGAGTGCCGGCCGTTCCCAACGCCTTCCGCTACCGCTTCAGTTGGGCGCCCCGGGGCGTCCTGGGAGCGCTGCGCACGCCCGCCCGTTACGTGGCGGACGGCGCCCGGGTCACTGCCGCGAGGCCGTGGGAGGCCGCCGTCACGCAGACGGTCGGCGGCGAGACCTTCGAGGTGTACCCCAATCGGGACAGCGTGCCCTTCATCGCTCAGTACGGGCTGCCCCCGCAGTGGAGCGTGGACACGTTCGTCCGGGGCACGCTGCGCCTGAGCGGCTGGCTCAACGCCTGGGAACCGGTCTTCGCCGAACTGCGCCGCGGTGACGACACACGGATCGCGCACCTGGCCGACGAGTTGGCTGCACGCCATCCCACCACCGACAGCGACCGCGACCGCGTGGTCCTGGCGGTCTCCCTCGACGTTCGCGACGATGCCGGGGACGCCTGGGAGGGCCACTACCTCCTCGACACCGTCGGCGACGCCGCCGAGAGCGCCATGGCCCGCTGCGTCTCCCGGCCACTGGCCGACGGGGTGGAACAGATCCTGCACGGCTTCCTGCCGGCGGGGCTGACCTGCGCCGCCCGCGGGGCCGACGAGTCCGAACAGGCCCTCGCCCGCCTCGCCGGACAGGGCATCGACTTCACCCGCCACCTCCCCGGCTGAGCGTCCTCCCGTACGGCAGCCGTGCTATATCCATGCGGTACGACCGACCGTCCGCAGGTGCGACGAGCGGCGGATCACCCGCACGCGTCGCACCGTCGACAGGGGCGCACCGCCCCATGGAGGCCCGTTCATGCACACGGCAGTCCAGCGGGTTCGCGAGGTCCTGGCCGAGCACGGCGCCCCGGTCAGCACCGTGGAACTGCCCGACCCCGCCCCGACGGCCGCCGCGGCGGCAGCACAACTGGGCTGCGCCGTGGGCGCCGTCGCCAACAGCATCGTCTTCCGCGTCGACGGCACACCGCTCCTGGTCGTCACCAGCGGCGGACACCGCGTCGACACCCGTCTCCTGGCCGGTCTCTGCGGCGTGGCCCACCGCAGGGTCCGGCGGGCCGACCCCGACTACGTCCTCGAGGTCACCGGCCAGCGCGTCGGCGGCGTCGCCCCGATCGGCCACCCCGACCCCCTGCCGACACTGATCGACGAGCATCTTTACGCGTATCCGCACATCTGGGCGGGAGCGGGACTCGCGCATACCGTGTTCCGGACGACCTGTGCGGACCTGGTCCGCCTGACCGGTGCCAGGACGGCGAGGGTGGCCGGTGACTGACGGTTCGCTCCAACTGCCACCCGACGGTCGCCTGGTTACCGTCTGTTCCGGTTGGACGCCGTCGTCATTCCTGGTGCGAGGGCGGTGTGACGTGCAGCGTCGAAGATGCCCGGTGCGCAGTGGTGTGGTCCTGGCCGGCCGCCCAGGAGGCGAGCAGGGGCAGGTTGTCGTGAGACCGCGCCTGCCTCCGACGTGGGCCCCGCAGGCGCTGACCGAGACCTCCGAGGCCGTCCCCGGTCAAGGGTTCGGCGGTGTACGTGATCATTGTGAGGCCAGGTTCGGCGGCGATCTGGAGGAGGTCGTAGCGCACGTGTTGACGGCACCCTGATTGAGCGGGATGGGGCCGTCTGGTTGCTGGGGCCTGCACCTGCACCACCTGCGGCCGGCCACTCAGCGCCAGCAGAACCGGAGTCTCCGGATCCACCACCCGTGCCTCGGTCACCGGAGGTCGACCGGTACCGCGCGGGCTTGCGACAGCAAGTCCACCACGGCGTCGCCTCGTTCGGTACGGCTGATCCTTACGTGCCGCCCCTCGCGGTGGCGTTCGAGGAGTCCGGCGTCCACGAGGTGACGGCAGTGATGGGTGGCGTTCGCAGGGCTGCAATCGAGCAGGACTGCGAGTTCTCCCATGGTCAGCGGCTGCGCCGCTGCGCGCAGAATCGCTGCCCGCAATTGGCCGACCACCAAGGACAGTGCGTCCTTCGCCTGCTTGGCAGGCATCGCGGAGGTTTCCCACAACCGGCCTATGCCGGGCAGCGGGTAGCCGATCCAGACCAGGTCGGGGTGATCCATCGCGAACATGGAGGCACCGGGTCCCGACACGATGGGGACCAGGATCAGGCGTCGCTCATTGAGCGTGTACGTGGCTCCTTGCGGGTCGGGCAGTTGGAGACTGTCGCCCACCAGGTGGAAGCGCCCGCTCAGACCCTGGAGTATCGCCTCGGCACAGCCCTGCACGAGTGCCGCGCCGACTCGTTCGGTCTCCCCGCGGATGAGCCCTTCCGCGTTCTTCCAGATCGGATGGAACTCCCGCCACACGCACTCGAGCAGACGGGCATAGGCATGGATCCACTGCTGCGGGTGCTCGACGACGGGCCTCCATTGGGGCGGGACAGTGCCGCCGAACTCCGTTTCGAGCTCATCCAGGAGGGTGTCGGGTGAGAGATCGGCCAGCTGCGTGAACTGGGAGGCCGCGTCGCCGTTCGGCATACAGGCTGTCGGGGTGACGCAGTCCGGGATGACCGAGTATCCAGGGGCGAACAGCGGTTTGAGCACCGACGGTCCGACCGTGGACGCTGCGGTGAGTATCAGCTGGCGCCAGCGCCGGGGCACGCCATGGCTACGTCCTCCGAAGACGTCGGCCGCCAACGACAGGAGAGTGGCGCCCTGATGAGCCGCGAGGGAGATCCTGATCTGATCAAGTGAGCCGAGACGCAGATCGGTGTGGCTATACATGGAACCGCTCGCTCAAGTGTCCGCCCATTTCATTCCCGTCATGTCTTTTCAGGGTCCCGCGAGAGGGCGGCGAGGACAGTCGTGAACAGGATCGCACGTCGCGTGTTCCCCCTGGTTGCAGGCTGTGCCACTGAGCCGCCGGCGGTCTTCTTTCGTCCGTGTTCCGGTCGACGAGCGTAGGCGGGGTCCGAGGTGCGTGGGCACCAGTACGCGCTCCCTGGCCCCCCATTTCGTGCACGAAGCCGCAGTAGGGTGACGGCGCGGACGGGAATCTGGGGGCGCACCGGCATGACGGACGGCAAGCGTTCCCACTTCGGTGAAAACGGAGCCGTTCGTGGCGGCGGCTTCGTCCTTGTTCGCTCCGTTGCGGGTGACGGATTGCGACCCGCCGGCGTTTCGTGTCGTGGTCGACCACGCGGACACCGGGCCGGTGATCGTGGACCTGATCCAGGTCACCGCCGTGACGGTGACCCGAGACCGCCGCACCATTTCCTCCGACGACCATGAGTGCGCCGCGGGAGGCAACGTTCGCCCTGCCGGTACGGTCCGGGCATGAATGCCAGCGGCCGGCCGACGCTGACGGTCGAGCTTGGAGGCCTTCGTTCCTGTTGCTCCGCCGCCCCGTCGTCGCGTCGAGAACTCGGGAGCGCCCGGTGCCGGGTCCCGGGACAATGATCGGCATGACGTCCCTCCACTCCAACCCACTTTTCACCCGGCTTGCCGATGCCGAACGGATCCTCGTCGCGGGCGCGGGTGGCGGCTTCGACATCTACTCCGGCCTGCCGTTGGCTCTTTCCCTCTTGCATCAGGGCAAGCAGGTGCATCTCGCGAACCTCTCCTTCAGCGCCCTCGAGGGTCTTCCGATCGATGACTGGGTCGCCCCCGACCTGGCCGCCGTCACTCCCGACTCCGCTTTGCACCAGAGTTACTTCCCGGAGCGGACCCTGGCTCAGTGGCTGCGCCGGCACGGCTACCAGTTCACCGTTTACGCCTTCCCCCAGACCGGGGTGCGTCCGCTGCGCGCCGCCTACCAAGCACTGATCGAGCTGCACCGTGTCGACGCCGTGGTGCTGGTCGACGGCGGTACGGACATTCTGATGCGCGGTGACGAAGCCGGGCTCGGCACTCCGGAAGAGGACCTGGCCAGCGTGGCGGCCCTGGCCGCGCTGGACGGCATACCGACCCGCCTCGTCGTCTCAGTCGGCTTCGGCGTGGACGCGTACCACGGCGTGAACCATGTGCAGGTCTTGGAGAACATCGCCGCGCTGGAGCGCGACGGCGCGTACCTCGGTGCGTTCTCGATACCGCGTGCCACCCGTGAGGGCGCTCTCTACCTCGACGCGGTGACGCACGCTCAGCATCACACCCCGGAGTACCCCAGCATCGTGAACGGTTCCATTGCGGCAGCCGTGCGCGGCTCGTTCGGCGATGTCCGGTTCACTGACCGCACCCGGGGCAGTGAGTTGTTCGTGAACCCGCTGATGTCCCTGTACTTCGCCTTCGACCTCCCGGGCCTGGCAGCCCGTTGCCTCTACCTGGACCGGATCGAGGACACCCACCTGATGCGCCAAGTCCATTCGCGCATCGCCGAATTCCGCGAATCCGTGGCGACTCGCCCGCCCCGCCGCTTCCCGCACTGATGAGAAGACCGACGGCGCGCTGCCCGGTGCCATCGCTGCGTCCGCCAAGAAATGAGACAGCTCGCACGAGCGTCGGCCGACGCTCGCAGACCGCTGGAACGCCGGGCGGACACAGGGCGCCGAGCGCAGGCATTCGTCACCTTCGGGGCTCAGCCCGTTTCCGAGCCGGATGCGCGCTGGGCGCTGGAGCGGGGACTGCTGGTCCAGGGGCGGTACAGCCGCGGCCGCGCACGGATGCCCGCCGAGGTGGCGCTCGCGCTGCGCGGGCCGGGCTGGCATGCTCCGTTCGACCCCACGCCGCCCGTCCCGGCCCTGGTACCCGTCTCCCCGGCCGAGGTCTACAGTGAGGCGTCCGCCGCGGCCACGGCGTTCGCCGCCCACGCCGCCTC
>NZ_JBHVYK010000035.1:0-48603 GCF_042880855.1 Streptomyces sp. NPDC058291 | reverse complement strand
GGTCCTGCCCGCCCACGCCGCCTCGGTCCTGCCCGCCCACGCCGCCTCGGTCCTGCCCGCCCACGCCGCCTCGGTCCTGTCGGTCCGGGCGAGCTGCGGGCCGCTCCCATCCAGACCTGCCTTGGGTGGTTTCGACGGTGCCCTCTGTGGTGAGGCGAACGAACCGCTTGTAGCAGCACAGGGCGGCGGCGAGGCCGAGAAGGGGCAGGTACGTGCGAGGGTGGCGCTCGTAGCGGGGGTTGAGTCTGCGGTAGCCGACAGCCAGGAGAGGGTCCGCTCGATGACCCACCGGCGGCGACCCAGGCGTTCGCTCTCCACGTACCCCGCCCCCTGAACGGACCAACGAACGATCACCACATAGGGCACCGTCTTGAGCCCATACGGAACCCTGCGCGCAGGTTCGCCGTTCAGACAGCCGGACGGTCTACGTCTTCGGCTACCTCAGGGTCAGCATTTAACACTCGGGGTCACGACTCGCGGTCGAGGTTAGTGGGCGCAGGGCCGCGGTTGGGTGGGGCCGCAGCGCTGGCGTCGGTGATGGTCCTGGTCGTGAACGCGAACCGGTCGATGAACGGCCGGAACACGCCGGGGGCTGCCGCGGCAAGTGTGTGGAGGCGGTGCGGAGTGATCGTCTGCGCACGGCGTTCGATGCCCGACACGATGCTGCGCACGGCCTTGGAGACGGTGCACATCCGCCAAAGTCCACGTTCGTTTCCGCTCCACAGGCGCCGACCTGCCGGATCCGCGTGGATCGCGTCCATCATCGGCGTCTTGAGGAAGGTCGGATGACATGTGCCGACGTCGACGCCGAGATGCCTCACCTCCAGGCGGATGCTGTTGCTCATCGCCCAGACACCGGCCTTGCTGGCGGTGTAAGGGCCTTGGAGCGGGGAGTGCACGAAGGCCGCCATTGAGGAGATGGCCAGCAAGTAGCCGCGCTGACGTTCGACGTGCGGGAGGGCCGCCTTGAAGGTTCGCCATACTCCGGTCAGATTGACGTTGATGACGCGCTCGAAGGCGTCGGGATCGAGGGTGGCCGTCGGGGCGATGACGTTCACTCCAGCATTGGCGACGACGATGTCGATGCGACCGAAGTGGTCGGCGGCTCGGTCGATCGCCGAGCGGACACTGACGAGGTCGGTTACGTCTGCGTGGGTTGCCCACGCGGTGCGGGGCCCGCCGAGCATGGCGGCTTGAGCGGCGAGGGCGGTCTCGTCGCGGCCGAGGAGGGCGAGGTGCGCGCCTCGATGGTGCAGTGCGTCGGCGAGGGCGGAGCCGAGTCCGCCGGTAGACCCGGTGATGACGACGGTGCGTCCGGCAAGGTCGTAGCGGCTCATGGGGCTCTTTCGGGACGGCTGGATTGGTCCGGGGGGTCCGGGACGGTTGGTCCGCGTCTTGTCAGGTGGAGAGGGGAACATCGTCTGCGGGCTGGGGATTGGCGGTTGCAGCGGTGTGGTGGCGGGGGAGTTCAGAGCCCGGCCGTGGCGGAAGATGGCGGCGCCAGGGGGTGGGCAGCCACCAGTTGGCGTTACCCGCCAGCTTCATGACGGCCGGCACGAGCAGGGGGCGGATCACAGCAGCGTCCAGGAGGACGGACAGCGCGACAGTGACAGCGATGGTCTTCAAGATGGCGACGTCCGTCACTGCGAGCGCCAGCAGAACAACGAGGACCACTGCGGCGGAGGCGGTGAACAATGGCGCGGCGGCTTGCATGCCCTCGGCGGTCGCACGGACGGTGTCGCGGGTACGAACGTGCGCCTCGGTAATGCGAGCCAGCAGCAGGATCTCGTAGTCCATCGACAGGCCGAAGGCGAGAAAAAACGCGATGAACGGCAGTGAGAGGTCGGTGTTGCCAGTCATGGCGAAGTCGCCGAACCATGGGCGCAGGTGGCCTTGCTGAAAAACGTAGACCATCGCACCGAAGGTCGCAGTGAGGCTGAGCAGGTTGATCAGCAGGGCCTTGAGTGGGAGGAACAGGCTACGAGTGAAGGCCAGCAGCAGGACCAGGGTCGCGACAGTCACGACCGCAACGGCACCGGGTAGGCGGTGAAACGCCGAGGTGCGGGTGTCCACGAAGTCGGCCGTGGCCCCACCGGTGAGGGCTGACACGGGGGCTGGTTGAGCGCGGACGGTGTTCAGCAGGTCGACAGCGGCAGTGCTGTAGGGCCAAGGTGTGGCGTTGATCGCCAGCCAGGTGCCGCTGGGCAGGGTGAATCGTCGTAGTCCCGCGCAGGGGTGATGCGCAGGTGTTGCTTCGGTGGGTCGGCACCGACGGCCGACAGGTTTGCCGTTGAGGTAGGTGCCGGTCGCGGTGCGTAGTCCTTGGACGCCGGGGAGGCGGGAGAGAGTGCGGGCGTAGGTATCGAGGTGGTTGGCGTCGTCGGGGCGGGCGGGATGCCAGTTGTGCAGGACGACGTCGATCTCGGTCCCGAGGTGGGGGAAGTCGGTATGCAAATCGCTCATGGTCCGGGCGATGGGCGAATCGGCGGGCAGGGCACGTTCGGCGCTGAAACCGAACGTCACATCGCGGAAAGGAAGAGCGAGCAGGAGCAGCAGGGTGCTGGTCAGGGTGACGACTACAAGGGGGCGGCGCATGACGGCGGTCGTTAGGGTCTTCCACCGGGCGGCGGCCCGCGCGGCCTGGCGTCGGCGGGCGAGAATGTCCCGCCCGGCCAGGCGTTCACCGAAGCAGGCAAGGCCGGCTGGGACGATCAGCAGGGACGCCGTCGCGGCCAGGACGATGACGCTGATGCCTGCGGTGGCCAGGGAGCGCATCAAGGGCACGGGGAACAGCAGGAGTCCCAGCAGCGAGACGGCGACGACTCCGGCGGAGGCGATCACGGTGCGTCCGGCGGTGCACGTGGTAAGGACCACCGCTTGGGCGTGGGGGCGGCCGAGAGCGGTCTCCTCGCGATAGCGGGCGATGAGGAACAGGCTGTAGTCCACGGCCAGGGCAAGCCCAACGGCCGTGGTGAGACTGAGGGCGAACGCGGAGATCGGGGTGACGGCGGCGACGGCGCGCAGGATGGCGGCGGTGCCCGTAATGGCGACAGTACCCACGGCCAAAGACAGAAGAGCCGCTGGAAAGCTGCCGAACATCAGGAACAACAGGACGAAGGTGATGGGCAGGGCCAGCAGTTCCATGCGCACCAGGTCCCGCTCGCTGTACATCTGGATGGCGCGAGTGACGGCCGCCTCTCCTGCCGCTCGGGTCTCCAGGGGGCCATGCCGTCCGTCGGCATGGGCGAGGACGTCTGCGATGGCGGCATGTTGAGCGGGCTCGGTGGTGTCGAGCCACACGGCGATGAGGGCCGTACGGCCATCGGTGGCGCGTAGCAGGGGGTCCGGCGGGGGTGGGAGTGCCGGAGTGGAGGTGGTCGGGTCGAGAGGGCCTGTCCAGTACGAGTCGATGGCGGTGACGCCCGGTACGCGTCGCAGGTCCTCCGTGAGGCGGGTACCGGCGGTGCGCGCGGCTGGCTCGTCGACGGACCCGGTGGTGCGGGCGAGGAGCAGGAGGGGCGGCATACCTCCGTGTGGGGACTGCGCCAACCTGTCGCGTACCTGGGCCGCCGGGGTGTTGTCGGCAAGCCAGCCGCCGCTGCTCAGGTGTGCGGAGACTCCGGCGGACAGCAGACCCGTGAGGACGACGAAGAGTGCGGCGGCGGCCAGGACGAGCTTGTTGCGGCGTGCGGCCCACCGGGCGAGCGCGGCGAGGGAGCCCGGGATGTGCGAGCGGTCGGGGTGCAGGGGTGGCTCGCACATCACGGTTGCCTCTCTACTACAGGTGTATGGGTGGGTGGGATCAGGGGGTGTGAGCGCTCAGTGCTGGCCCGGCCGGGCCCGGCACGGGCAGAGCCGACGCGGTTGAACTGGGCGCGGACGGCGCCGGCACGGTGGGGGTCTGGTGGCCGAGGCGGATCAGGGCGCGGCGGGCGAGGTCGGTGATGCCTTGGGCGTTGAGGAATTCAAGGGTCGGCAGTTCGCAGCCCAGGCGGCGGCGTGCGGCGACGACGGCTTCGACGGCCATCAAGGAGTCCAGGCCGAGCTGGTCCAGGCGGCGATCGCGGTCGAGGCGGGCGGGGTCGGTCTGCAGGATCTCGGCCAATACCTGGGTGATGGCCTCGGCCGCCAGGGTGAGTGCTTCGTCGGGGGTGGCGGTGGCGAGACGGTGGCGTAGCTGGTCGGGGCCGTCGTCCTGGGGGGTGTGGAGGGGGATGAGACCGGCGAGGCGGGGGGTCTGCACGGCCGGCATCATGCTGCGGATGCGGGCCCAGTCGATCCTGGCGGCGGCGGTGACGTCGGTGTCCTGGGCGACTGCGTCAGTGAGGGCGGTGCAGGCTTCGGCGGGGGTGAGGTTGTCCAGGCCGAGGCGGGCGAGCATGTCGGTGATGCCGTGGCGTGCGGCGTAGCCGGTGTCGCCGACGGCGCCCCAGGCCATGGTCGTGCCGGGCAGGCCGGTGGCGCGCCGGGTGCGGGTGAGTGCTTCGAGGTAGGCGTTGGCGGCGGTGTAGTTGGCCTGGTAGGCGTTGCCGAACCAGGCGGTGACGGACGAGCAGGTCGCGAACAGGTGGAGGTCGCGGTCGCGGGTGAGTGCGTCCAGGGTGGCCGCGCCGAGCATTTTGGGCTCCAGCGCGGTGCGCAGACGTTCGTCGGTGAGTTCGGCCAGCGGTGCGTCGTCCAGAACCATCGCGGCGTGGATCACCCCGCCCAGGGGGAGGGCGTCCGCGTCGATGGTGGCGAGTGTCCGGCGCAGGTCCTCTTCGCGGGTGACGTCGACCGTGTGGGCAGTGGCGGTGGCGCCGCGCTGGGCGAGAGTCCGCATCAGCCGGGAGGCGTCAGGGGTGTCGGAGCCTCGGCGGCCCAGGAGGGCGAGGTGTCGTGCGCCGTGGTCGACGAGGCGGTGGGCGAGGGCTGCGCCGAGGCCGCTGAGTCCGCCGGTGACCAGGTAGGTGGCGTGCGGGGAGAGCTGCAGGGGCGGGTGGATGCGCTCCAGCGGAGGTTGCTCCTCGAAGGTGATGACGACCTTGCCGAGGTGGCGGGAGCGTTGCAGGACGCGCAGTGCCTCGCTGATCCGCGTGGCCGGGTAGGCCAGGTGCAGCAAGGGGCGGTAGGTTCCGTCCGCGATGAGCCGGACTGTTTCGTCGAAGCAGGCCCCGGCCTGGGGCAGGCGGCCGGAGATGAGCTGGTATGCGTCCACGCCGAAGAAGGCGATGTTGTTGCTGAAGGGCCGCAGCGCCAGCGGGGTGGAGGTGTAGATGTCGCGCTTGCCGAGTTCCAGGAAGCGCCCGCCTGGCCGCAGGAGTTCCAGGGTGCGGCTGATGGCCTCTCCCGCCAGGGAGTTGAGGACGACGTCGATGCCCTGCCCGCCGGTGAGGTCGCGGACGTGCTCGGCGAAGTCGAGGGTGCGGGAGTCCAGGACATGGCGGACGCCGAGCATGCGCAGCAGGTCGCGTTTGGCAGGGGTGCCGGCGGTGGCGATGACGTGGGCGCCGCGGGCCTGGGCGAGTTGGAGGGCGGCAAGGCCGATGCCGCCGGCGGCTCCGTGGATCAGGACGGTCTCGCCCGCCTGGAGACGCGCGAGGCGCTCGAGGGCGTGGTGGACGGTGAAGTAGACCACCGGCAGGGTGGCGGCTTCGGTGAACGTCATGCCGTCGGGGATGGTCCCGACGAGGCGGGCGTTGACGGTCACGTGGGAGCTGAGGCTGCGGGGCGCCAGCGCGTAGACGCGGTCGCCCGGTGTCAGGTGGGTGACGTTGGCGCCGACTGCGGTGACCGTGCCGGCGCATTCCAGGCCCAGGGCCGGTCCGTCCGGCAGCGGTGTCTCCGCGCCTGGGGGCAGGAGGCCGACGGCGAGCATGACGTCGCGGTAGTTGAGGGCTGCCGCCGCGACGGCGATGGTGACCTCGTCGTCGGCGGGTTGCTGCGGCCGATCCGGGGTCCAGGTGAGCTGGGGGCGCAGGCCGGCGTCGTGCAGGCGCAGCGTGAAGGGCGTTGAGGCGGAGGCGTGGGGTGCTGTGGTGGAGGCGGGCCGGGGGACGGTGCGCGGGACGAAGCGGCCGCTGCGGGTCAGGACGATCTCGTCCTCGTCGGTGGGCTGGAGTAGTTCGGCCGCCAGGCGCCGTGCGTCGTCGGCGGGCCGGGCCCCGGCGTCCAGGGAGATGCGGCGGATGGTCAGCTGGGGGATCTCGTTCGCCAGGGAGCGGGTGGCGCCCCACAGCGTCGCGTCCTGAGGAGCGTCCGGTCGTTCGGGGGCGGGGTGGATGCCGCTGGGACGGGTGACGATCCACAGGTTGGCTGCGCCTTCGGTCGGCAGGTGCGAGCCGGCTTGGGCGAGGTCCCGCAGCACACCGAGTCGGGCGACGGCTTGGGCGCACGTTTCGGCGGGGCTGTCGCCGGGATGTGCGTCGAAGACCAGAACGGTGTGCGGGGGCTGTTGCTCTCCCGCGACCTGTGCCCAGTGCACAGGCGTCTGGTCCAGGTCGGCGACGCGGACATCGGCGCCCGCCTCGAGGAGAACGTCGACGAGGTCGCGCACCAGGTCGCCGTCGGGGGTCTCCCCGGCCAGCAGCCAGCGCGCGGCCGGGGCGGCGGGCGTGAGGGGGGCGGGGAGGGCGGTGGTGCGGGTCGCGCGGCGGGCGCAGAGCACTGAGTACTCGAGTTCCGGCAAGGCTTGGTCATGTCCGAGTTGGGCGACCTCGTCGAAGCCGCACTCGCGGAGCAGTGGTGCCCATGCCTCCCCCGGCAGCAGAGGGGAGTCCTGGCGCAACGGGGCGTCGGTGAAGTCCCAGAATCCTTCGAGGGTGCCGAAGCAGGGGGCCAGTAGACCGGGTTCGTGGGTCTCGTGGGCGAGGAGTTGTCCGCCATCGGCAAGAAGGTGGGTGATGCGGGCGAGCGTCGCGCGCAGGTCTCGGGTGGCGTGCAGGACGTTGGTGGCGATCACGACGTCGAAGGAGCCCGCGGTGAAGCCTTGCTCGGCCGGGTCTTGGTTCAGGTCCAGGCAGCGGTAGTCGACGAAGTCGAAGTCGGCGAAGCGGGCCTTGGCAGGGGGGAAGAAGCCGGCGGACAGGTCGGTGAAGGTGTATGCGGTGCGCTCGGGCGGCAGGTGGGGCAGGAGCAGGGCTGTGCTGCTGCCGGTACCGGCACCGACCTCCAGGATGCGCAGCGGCCGGTCCTCGGGCCAGGTGCGGACCTGTTCCCGTACCAGGGCGAGCAGCAGTTGATTGTGGAAGCGGGGCTGGACGGCGTCGCTGTAGAAGTACTCGATCAGGTGGCGGTCGGGTTCGTCGAAGAGCAGCGTCAGCGGATCGCGCTTGCCGCGCAGGACGTCGGCCAGATGCAGACAGCACCGGCCGAACAGGGACGTCTCGACCGCGTGCTGGGGAAAGTCGCGTACGAGTTGCCGGAACAGCTCCAGCGCCGGAGGGCCGTCGGTGTCGGGAAGGCGCCAACGTGCAGAGCGGCCTTCTCCGGCCTGCTGGATCTGGTGCAGCAGGCCGCGGGTGGCATGGGCGAGAAGCTCAGCGAGACGGGCGTGGCGGGGCTGCATGCCGCCTGCCACGAGATCACCGGTGCCGAACTCGCTCTGCCCCTCCCGCAGCAGCTGGGCGAACGCGTCGGCGATCAGGCGCGAGCAGCACTCGCGTAGACGCTGCAGTCCGGCTTCGTGTCCCTCTTCGCGCCAGGTCTTCTCCAGACGGTCGCGGTAGGGAAGACATGCCTGCGCCAGGGAGGTGGGGGAGGGCAGGGGGCCGGGCAGTGCCGGGTCGGCGGTCCCTGGAGCGGCGCGCAGAACGTTGAGGAGGTGCTGCACGGGTTCGGTGGGGGTGTTGCCCATGCGGCGCAGCCGGCAGCCGGTGAGCTGGAGGCAGATCTTGCCGTCGGCGTCGGACAGGGTGATGTCCCAGCACGTCTCCTGGGGGTTGCTCTCGCGCAGGCGTACGTGGATCAGGCCGCTCTGCGGCGGGGTGTGCCACAGACGCAAGGCTTCGACGGCGACCGGAAGGAGCGGCAGGTACTCGCCTTCGACGCTGATCAGGCAGGCACCTGCCTGGAGTGCGCCGTCCAGGAGCGCAGGGTGGACGTGGTAGCCGTCGGCGGGTTCGTCCAGGGTGTAGGAGGCGAGGGCTTCGCCCTCGTTCAGCTGCAGGTCGGTGAGGACCTGGAAGGCGGGTCCGTACACGAGGCCGGCGCGCTGGGCACGGGCGTAATGCTCGGTGACGTCCATGCGGGTGTGGAGACGCGAGCGCAGGTCTGCGTGGTCGGCGGATGGCGGCATGGCGGCCAGCAGCCGTCGCACGCGGGCACGGGCGTAGGGCTGCCAGGGCAGGTCGTCGCCGGTACGCGCGGCGATCGTCAGTGCCTGGTCGCCTTCGCTGAGAGAGACCTGTACGCGCACGTCGGCGGCCTCGTCGTCCCAGGGCAGGTCGAGGGCACGGGTGATGAGCAGATGGTTGACCTCGACGGGCGCGTCGTGGACGAGCCTGCCTGCGGCAAGGGCCATCTCCAGGTAGGCAGCGGCGGGCATGACGACGGAGCCTGCGACCTGGTGATCGGCCAGCCACGGCAACCGGGTGGGCTCGATCAGGTTGGACCAGCCGGGCTGCTGCACGGGGACACGTGCCCCCAGCAGAGGATGTTCAACGGGGGTGGTCTCGCCGGCGACGCGCAGCCACCACTGAGGGTCACCGTGCCAGTGCCGCTCGCGCTGCCAGGGATAGGCCGGCAAGTCGATCGTGCGTCCAGGCCGCGGGAAGAAGACGTCCCAATGGATTCGGGCGCCGGCAGCCACTACGTGGGCCGCCGCAGTGTCGACGGCGGCAGGCCCCGGCACGGCCCGAGCACAGGTAGCCGTGACCAGCACCGACCGTTCCAGGTCCTTGATCGCCTTGCGCATGTAGGGCCGCAGGACGGGGTGGGGGCCGATGTCGACGAAAATGTCGTAGCCGTCGTCGAGCAGCGTATGCAGGGCCGGTCCGAACAGCACGGGCTCACGGACATTGCGCCACCAGTAAACGGCGTCAAGGTCCTCGCCCGTACAGACGGCGCCCGTGACAGTCGAGACGAAGGGGAGAACGGTGGGGTTGGGACGCAGGCCCGCCAGGCACTCGAGCAGGCCGTCCCGTACGGGGTCCATGGCGTGGCTGTGGAAGGCGTAGTCCAGCTCCAGCATGCGGAAGAAGACTGCGCGCAGCTCCAGATCCGCGCCCAAGGCGCGGAGGTCTTCCTCGGGACCGCAGACGGTGACGTCTTGGTCGCCGTTGACGGCGGCGATCTCCAACGCGTTGGCGTACGGGGCGAGTTCCTTGGTTGCCTCCTCCGCTGACAGACCGACTGCGGCCATGCGGCCTCGGCCGCGGGTGGCTGCCTGAGCACGGCTGCGTTCGGCGACCACCCGGGCGGCGGCAGGCAAGTCAAGGGCGCCGGCGATGTGGGCGGCGGCGATCTCGCCGACGCTGTGGCCCAGGACCGCGGCCGGACGGATGCCGCGGGCCTTGAACAGTTCCACCAGAGCGATCTGGAAGGCGAACAGCAGCGGCTGGGCGATCTCGGTGGCCTCGATGCGCGCGGGGTCGGCTGCCGCCATCTCCTCACGCACCGACCAGCCAAGGTGGGGCAGGAGCGCGTCATCGACCCGGTCGAGCGCTGCCCTGAACACGGGTTCCTCGCGCAGCAGGTCTGCCCCCATGCCGGCCCACTGGGAGCCGTTGCCGCCGAAGGCGAACACCACGCGGCCGTCTGTCACCGCCTGTCCCGTGGCGGTGGCGGCGGGCAGGGGCAGTGCGCCCTGGCCGACGGCTTCCAGGGCTTCGGCTGCCTGCCGGGCGTCGGGGGCCAGGACCACGGCCCGGTGCGGGTGCAGGGTACGACGACATGCGGCCGTCCACGCGACGTCGTAGAGCCCCTGGAGGGTCTCCTCCTGCAGCCGCTGGGCCATGCGTGCGGCCGCGGCCTCCAGCGCCTCCGGGGTGCGGGCCGAGACCACTACCGGCAGCACACCCTCAGGGGGCTCACTCGGGTCGGTGAGGGGGACTACGGGCGCGGCGGCCAGGACGACGTGCGCGTTGGATCCCCCGAAACCGAAGGAATTGACGCCGACCACCGGCCGCTGCCCGGCAAGGGGCCTGGCTTCGGTGCACGGATCGAGCTGCCAGCCCTCGAAGTCGATGTGAGGGCTGAGCGGCTGCGCGTGCAGGGTCGGCGGGATACGGCGGTGACGCAGGACGAGGAGGGCTTTCACCAGTCCGGCCATGCCGGAAGCGGCCTCCAAGTGACCGGTGTTGCTCTTGACCGATCCGATCGGCAGCGGCCCGATCGTGCGGCGGGTGCCCAGGGCGCGGCCGATGGCGTCGCACTCGATCGGGTCGCCCACCGGTGTTCCCGTGCCGTGGGCCTCCAGATAGGACAGGTCGTCGGCGCTCACGCCGGCCTGGGCATAGACCCGTTCCAGCAATGCTGCTTGCGCCTGGGCGCTGGGAAGTGCCAGCCCGGTGGTGCTGCCGTCGCTGTTGACGCCGCTCGCCAGGATCACTCCATGGATGCGGTCGCCATCCGCAAGCGCGTCGGGCAGAAGTTTGAGGGCCACCACGCCGCCGCCCTCCGCGCGCACGTAGCCGTCTGCCTCCGACGAGAAGACACGGCAGCGGCCGGTCGGCGACAGCATGGAGGCGGCCGAGAAGCCGGTGAAACCGAAGGGACTGAGCAGGACGCTCACTCCTCCAGCCAGAGCCATACGCGCTCGGCCCATGCGCAGCGTCTCGCACGCCTGGTGCAGGGCGGTCAGAGCCGAGGAACAGGCGGTATCCACCGTCATGCTCGGCCCGTGCCAGTCGAGCAGGTGGGAGATGCGGTTGGCGGCGTTGGTAGCCGCCAGCCCAGCCATCGAGTACGCGTTGGGCGCGTCACCGCCAGTGGACTGCAAGTCGGCGTAGTCGTGACTCGACATGCCGACGAACACCGCCGTGTCAGAGCCAGCGGTGGCGAGCTGATCGACGCCGGCGTCGTCCAGGGCCTCGACCGCCATCTCCAGCAGCAGCCGGTGCTGCGGATCCATGCGCGCCGCCTCGCGCGGTGAGACCCGCTGGAAGTAGCCGTTGTCGAAACCGGTCACGTCCTGGAGGAACCCGCCCGCCGCTGTGTAGCTCTTGTTGTTCCTGCGCCGCTCGGTGTCGACGAACCGTTCGGGGTCGAAACGGTCCGGCGGGACCTCGCCCACCAGGTCACGCCCCTCCTGCAGCGCCTCCCACAGGTCCTGCGGTCCCTCGATGCCGCCAGGCAGCCGGCACGAGAGGCCCACGATCGCCACGGCGGGCCTGTCAGGGGTCGCGGGAGCCACGATCACGGAGTTCTCCTGGTGCGTGAAAGAAGGGTGGGCATCGAAAGACCGCAGGCAGTGGCACGCGAAGGGTGCTTCCGCCGCCGGGGACGCCGTGATCATAGGGAGACCGACGACCAGGCCTTGCACGCGTTGCGGCGTGCGGGTGAAGGCTGGAAACAACTCCGAAGCACATAAGGGGTGAATTCGGCCGGTCCGGTGACCCGGTATGGCCCTACCGTTCATCCCTGAGGGTGAAGATCGCAGCTGCTCCAAGCCACTGACGTGCACAAACATCGTTCTGGCGTCAAGTGGTTACCCGCCGAACCCGGAAAGGGTGGCGATAGGTAGGTGTTCCGTTAGGCCGCCGGTATGGTCACCGACATCCTGAGCCCGTCCCCCCCATGCGGCTTCTCGCACGTCCACGGCAACAGACTTGGTCACTGCCGCGTTCTCACGCGCCGCGACCTAGCCGACGAAGGCCTCTCTCAAGGCGGCCGCAACGTTCCCGGAAGGTAGGCCATGAGCAGTTCACAGGTCGCCGTACCCGTCGTCCAAACCGATGTGACCGCTTGCGGCTGGTGGCGTCCCTGCACGGTCCAGGTCATCGGTGAGATGCCGGCAGGACACCAGGCGCTGCGGACCTTCCTGGACCACCTGGTCGCATCCTTCGAAGTGCAGGGCCATACCGTCCTGGACCGCTCCCATGGCGACGTCGACCTGATGCTCATGTGCGGGCGGATCCCCGAGGGGCCGCAGCCTCTGCGGGAGAGGATCCCCGAGGAATACCCGCCGCTGAGTGCGATGCTGCGCCAGCAGCACGGCCTGCGCCGCAACCCCCGCCATGTCGTCGCCGTGGTCGAGGTGCCCGAACGACTCAGTGCGCTGCCCCACGCAGAGGTCGTCGCCACCGCCCGCACAGCCATGGGCCGGCTCGGCGCGGCCAAGGTCCTGTTCGTGTCCCGCGGTGATGCCCCCGGTCAGGTAGGGGAGGTGACGTTCTGCAACATGGAGGGCGGCCATCCCACCGAGATCACGAACATCGCCGACCGCATGCGTGATCGGCTGGTCACCGCGGCGTGCGCCCGGCAGGTCGCCGAGGACTACGACACTGTCCGCGACGCGATCACCAACGAGGCGTGGCAGGCCAGCGCCGCACCTGAGCAACTGGCTTATGCCGGACGGCGGATGGGCGAGCTGGAGCTGCTGCCGGCACCGGTGAAGGTGTCCGACTTCGTCTCCGACCAACTGGCCGATATGTACGAGATCTACATGGGAATGCGGGGCTTCAGCGAAGGCATGCTGTTCGCCTTCGACCCCGATCTCAACTGCCTGGTCGTCAGCGCCTCAGGTTCCTGGGACGTCGACAAGCGCAACCTGACCCGAGAGCAGATCGTCGCCGTCGAGCCGCGCCTGACCGACGGCAAGCGCCTGCGCGTCCTGGCCCCCAGCGGCACGCTGCCGATGCAACCATCGGTAGAGACATGGGAGATCTGCGCCCTGATGGAAGCCTGCCCCACCGTTCGCGTCACGAAGAACCCGTCAGGCACCTGGGTGCTGGACCCCGACGGAGAACGCGAGGTACCTCTCATCCGGGCCGGCATCCACGCCCACGTCGGCGTCGTCTCCAGCGACCACACGGAGATCGAAACCGTCGGGGCGGACCGCGAGCAGTTCCCCTACGGCTTCGGCTGTGGTACCGACTTGACTGTCGAGATCGCCCGCGACACCGTGCGCCGTTCACGCGCCGTCAACGATCCGGCCGACCCGCGGACCTACGTGCGCTGGCCCCTGCTGTATCACGGAGAGATGGCCGTCGAACTGTGGAAGCCTGGCCTGCCCGCCCAGCCCTTCCAAGGATTGCTCGACCTGTACGGCACGGCAGTGCGATTCACACCCGACGATGTCCCCCAGCCGGTATGAGGGGGCGTTCCGGCTCCAGCCCGTGGGCAGAACCCAGCAGAGAGCAGCCTGCCACCGTCGGATGTAGCCGTGGGTCCCCGATCGGTAGTCGTCGCTGCCCCTGCCGGCCCGGAACCGGCAGTACGCCTCCTGTTCCGCGACACGATGAGCAGGGTTCCGGGCTGCGGTCGATCGGCTCCTCCCTCGCCCGGTCTTCGTGAACGAGGCACCGCGATATGACCTTCCCGTCTGTCCGCCCACGACCGCCGGCCCGTTCCCCGACCTCGGGCTGCGGGGCGTTTCCGGGACTGCGCATCGGCCGAGACCTCCTGCGTGGCGACCGACTGCTGCTCGCCCTGGCAGCCGTCCTGTCCCTCGCTTCAGCAACAGCCAGCCTGGCGGTGCCGTGGCTGGCCACGGGCGTGATGCACGCTCTCACCCGGCACCAGCCAGCCACCCTTCCCGCCGTGGGCATGAGCGTCGCCGTCCTCGGCGCAGCCGGACTGCAGGCCCTGAGCGGATGGTTGCTGGCGGGAGTCGGCGAGCGCGCCGTGCTGCGTCTGCGCCGCCGGGCCATGGCGCATCTGCTGCGGCTTCCGCTGCGTGCGGTACGCGACGAGGGCACTGGCAGCCTCACTGCCAGGGTCACCTCGGACGCTGTGCTCCTGCGTCTGCTCATCGAAACCGGTTTCATTCACCTTCCGGTGGCGCTCTTCGCCACGGTGGCCACGCTCACCGCCATGGTCGTCATCGACCCGAGCCTCACCCTGGTCGCCGCCGGAGCCTTCGGGCTCACCGGAGCTTGCATCGTCCCCGTGACGACCCGGATGAAACATCTCGCAGTCGCTCAGCAGCGCGCGCTCGGACAGCTCGCACAGAGCCTTACCGCCCATCTCGTCGCCCTCGTCACCGTCAAGGCCTGCCGCTACGAGAGTGAGGCTGCACACCAACTTGGACACGCCGCAGACGCGGTTCGTTCGGCGTGTCTGCCCGCCTCCCGTTTGCAGTGTCTCATCGGCCCGGTCGTGAGTCTGGGCCAGCAGATTGCCGTCCTAGCCGTCGCATTGGCAGCAGGGCAGCAGATCACGCACGGACAGCTGTCTCTGGCCGCCTTCAGTGGCTTCTTTCTCTACCTGCTGTACCTCACCTCGCCCCTGACAGTCGTCGCCCTTGGCATCGGCCATCTACAGGCGGGACGAACCGCACGAGGCCGCTTCCACCACCTCCTCACTCGCCCAGCGGAAGCGGAACTGGACACGACAGCAGCTCCCGTCCTACCGCTGCCCCGCCCCGACGCACATGCAGTGACCTTCCACCGTGTCACCTTCCGCCTTCCGCAAGGCAATACTGTCTTGGACCATGCGAGCTTCCACGTCCCCGCAACCGGGCTCACCGCCCTTGTCGGTTCCTCAGGCACGGGAAAGTCCACGGTCCTTACCCTGATCAACCGGCTCGCACAGGCCGAGCACGGGGAAATCCGCGTCCTGGGCAGGTCCATCAGCAACTGGCCCCTCGGCGACCTGCGCCGACGCGTTACCTACGTCGACCAACAGTCAACCCTTGTCGAAGGCACCATTCGCGAGAACCTGCGACTTGGTCTCGCCGAACCGCCCATCGATGCGGACCTACTGAACGCGTTGGAGACGGTCGGGCTACGCCAAACAGTGTCGCGTCTTCCTCAAGGGATCGACACGCCCCTGGGTCGCGTCCACGACCTGTCCGGCGGGCAACGCCAGCGCCTGGCCGTAGCCCGCGCCCTCCTCACAGACAGCGACATCCTCCTCCTCGACGAGCCGAACTCCCACTTGGACAGCATCAGTGACCGCCTCGTCACCCGAGCCGTGGACGACCTGGCGGCCACCCGCTGCGTTATCGTCGCCAGCCACCGACTGCCCACCGTCCGCAGGGCCCGGCACGTCATCCTGCTCACGGAGGACGGGACGGCGGTCTCCGGCAGCCACGAGCACCTTCTCGCTCACAACAGCCACTACAGAGAACTCACCACTGGGCACGCCACAGAAGCCGGTTCACCGCTTCGAACGCCGCCCGTCGATTCTCCGCACGCCTCGGCTCCGGGTCTCATCGGCAATTGAGCCCTCGCAGTAGTCCGACATTCTCTGTCCGCCGCACAGGGCCTGCTCGGTTGCCTGGACTACGTGGCGGTGCGCTCCGAGTGGGCGGTGGCGACGTAGCAGCGCGGGACCACCAGGACAAAACCCCGCAGTGACAATGTGCCTGCCGGCCGCGCGCGAACCGGCCGAGCGCGGAGGCGAGGGTGCCGCCGGAGAAGGTGCCGGATGCCTCGGCTGGATAGCCATCGCCGCAGGTGGGAGTAATCATAGCCTTTGTCGGCGTGGAGCTTGTCCGGCCTGCGCCGTCGGGGTCCGCGGCGGGAGCGGATGGGCGGTATGCCCTTCACCGGGGGGATCAAGGCCTGGCTGTCATGCAGGTTCGCCCCGGAGATTCCGGCGGACAGGGGCAGACCGGTCCGCTCGGTGATGAGGTGGATCTTCGACCCGTACTTGCCCCGGTCGACAGGATTCGGACCTGTCAGGTCCCCCTTTCCAAGGCCCACATGTTCACCGAGTCGATCGCGCAGCGGGACCAGTCCAACTCACCGCGGGCACCCAGCTCGTCGAGGACCAGTCGGTGGAGCTTGGCCCACACCCTGGCCTTGGTCCACCCGCCAAATCGCCGTCGGGCGTCGCTCCCGACGGCCCGAACGACGCGGACTGCAACTGCTGCCACGTGCAGCCCGACGTGGCCACGAACAGTGGCCGGCGAGGTGCATCGCTCACCGCGGGGCTGGGGTGCCGTCCACCGGCAGGCCGACCAGTGCGCCTGTGAGCTTGCGCCACACGCCGAGGTATCCCACCTCCGGGAACAGACACGCGGCCAGGACCAGGGACACCACACGGGGCGATCGCCGCCGTGCTCGTGTACTTCCCCAAGGACATCGCGCGGATCGTGTCGGCCTGGTTCCGGGGCCTGCGCAACCGCGAGGAGCGCGAGCACCACGACGGGGAAAGTTCAGGGGACCGGACGGCCCCGCGCTGCTACGGTCGGACGCCATGAGCTGGCTTCCCGAGAACTTCGTCCACCCTGTCCTGATACCGCTGGCGGGCGGTGGTCATCACCTGCGGCCGATCCGGGAGGTGGACACCCCGCTCGACTATCCGGCTGTGATGGGTTCGCGCGAGCGGCTGTGGACCATCTTCGGCCCGGCCTGGGGCTGGCCCGCGGCCACCATGACCTACGAGGCCGACCAGGCCGACCTGTTGCGGCACGAGAAGGAGATCGCCGCACACCAGTCCTTCAACTACGCGCTGTTCGACGCGGCGGAGACAGCTCTGTTCGGCTGCGTCTACATCGACCCACCGCAGAGGGCCGGCGCGGACGGCGAGATCTCCTGGTGGGTGGTGGACGATCTGGTGGGTAGCGAGGTCGAGCAGGCCCTCGACGCGCTGGTGCCGCAGTGGATCGCCGCTGACTGGCCGTTCGAGCACCCGCGCTTCCTCGGCCGCGAGATCTCCTGGTCGGACTGGCTCGCCCTGCCGGAACATCCCGACTCGTAAGCACCTGTTGTCGTACTGCTCTTGGGACTTGGTGATCGAACAGCCGCCTCGACTGGGCAGTCGTCGGGTGCTCGGTGCATGCGAGGAGGGCCTCCTGAACAGCTCGCTGGTGTCGAACCACCGACCATCAGGAGGCCCTGGTGTCGCAGTCTTGCGTGCTGATGTCCGTGCGGTCCACCGCGGGCCCGGTTCCTGGGACGCCGCAACGAGCACATCCGGCCGTGGCTGTTCACCATGGTCAGGAACCTGGTCATCGACCACCACCGGGCCCGCCGGATTCGCCCCCGGGAACTGATGCCAGCCGAGGAACTGGACGCCGCCTGGGACAACACAGACTCCACACTCACCTCCCACGTGGTACTCGGAGCACTGCGCGATCTCCACGAGCAGCAGCGGACCGTCATCCAGCTCATGTACTACCTGGAATGCAGCGTGGCCCAGGCCGCCGAACATCTCGGCATCCCGTTCGGCACCGTCAAGAGCCGTGCCTTCTACGCCATGCGGGCTCTGCGCAAGGCGCTCGAGGAACGGGGCGTACTCGGCGAATGATCCCGACACGACCAGGACCAGGACCAGGGCGTGAGCTGAGCGCTTCGGCGTCCGTTGCATCGCCGCGGCCGGCCACGCGGCAGGCGGCCCCGTGGCTCGGGGGTGCAGATGACGTATGAGGACAGGGCTGTCACGGCCCTGGAGGCGGTGACCGGCCGGCAGTTGGCGGTCCAGCTGGCACCGGACTTGGATCTTCGCCCGGTCAAGCAGCGCGTGTTCAACCTCGCCGGGCGGGGCCGCGCCTCACGGACCGTACGGCCACGCATCCCGAGCAGATTTCGGTGGCGCCCGATGAACCGGCACCACGCCGACACCGTTGTGGCAAGTGCTTGGTTCTTTTTACTCCTTCCTACTTCGAGGCGGATCCCATGCCTATCGACGACTACACCGGAGGCCCGGCACAGGGCTCGGACGTTCTGGTCGTGACCACCAACGACGTGCCCGGGCAGCAGGTGAAACAGGTGATCGGAGAGGTGTTCGGCCTCACCGTGCGTTCCCGCAACATCGGTTCCCAGCTGGGAGCCGGACTGAAGTCGGTGATCGGCGGTGAGTTGAAGGGCCTGACCAAGACACTGGTGCAGACCCGCAACGAGGCGATGGAGCGCCTCGTCGAGGCGGCCGCCGCCCGCGGCGCCAACGCCGTACTCGCCACGCGCTTCGACGTCACCACGGCCCAGGACGCCGGCACCGAGGTCTGCGCCTACGGAACGGCTGTGATCATCGCTCCGGCAGCCTAGACCGCCGTTGGGCCTCGGGCGCCGACGATTCGTCGTACCCGAGCATCCGGTGCGGCAAGCGGTCAACCCCGACGCAAGCGTACGGGGATCCGTTGCCGGTAGCGCTTTGATCGACCGGGTGGCCGCCGCCCCCCTCTGTCCGCAAGACGTGGGTGGACGGCGGCTGCCGCCGACACCGCGTCGATCACACCGCCGCCCGGCATCGACATGGCGTCCGAGCGCGACCGAGGACGAAAGTGCCTGTTTCGACGACCTCGCCGCCAACACGCACGCGATCGGGGAGCTGATGCTCGAAGGCGCCCTGCCCTACCTCAAGCAGGGCTTTCGCTGAAGCCTGCAGGTCAGCAGGGGTTCGGCGAAGCATGAGCTCAGCCGAACAGCATGCGCTCCACGCACACCGCGCCGCGCCGCACACCGTGGTTTGAGGTCACCGGTTGGGTGAGCACGCCGTAACCACGCGGCTCGCCGACTGACGGCGGAGGGATCCCCGGCCGTGACTGCGCACACCACCCGGTCTGCTCATGCTTCGCGCAGCGGGTTCGCCTCCCACCGCCTGCGACGTTCTCAGCTCTGTCCTTCGCCCGCCCCCGGCGGAGCCTCCCAGGACGGATCGATGGGGACGTTCCAGCCTCGCAGCATGGACAGGATCTCCGCCCTGGTCTTCGGCCAGGCGAGCCGCATCGCGCGGTCGAGCACTTCCCTGCTGTCCAGGAAGAATTCGAGGAAGGTGAAGTGGGCCGTGGTCACCAGCCAGCCCGTGGGGTCCTCCTCAAGCGCCTCGATGAACTCGAAGCAACGCTCGAGGAATTTCTCCTGCTCTGCGGTGAGTTCCGGAGATCTCATCAGGGGCTTGAAGAGGGGGTAGACCAGCACCTCGGACAGGAGATTTCCGGGATGGATTTCGAGCTGTTCCCAGTGGGTCACCTGCGATGCACGAAGGCCCTCACGCCCTGCCTCCTTCTCGAGGAAAGGCTTCACTTCCGGCAGCAGTCGCAGAAGCTGCACCATCAGATCGTCGGAAGAGATTCCCTGCACGCCCACACTCCCTCATTGTGCGCTGATACTACCGCGCCACCGGCCGGGGATCCTCCCGGCCGGTGGCGCTGTCGGTACGTGCTCCGCCGGTGTTAAGCCATGGGGGTCACCACATAGCAGTCACCGAAGAACAGGCATCCCGCGCCCTGACCGTCGGGGACCACGTCCAGCGGGTCCGTCAGAGACTCCGAGAGCTGTTTCGTCGCTTCCTCGAAGCCGTAGTTGTAGGCGTCCACCGGGAACTGCGCAACGCTGGCGGCGCCGCCCACCACCCCGAACGCCTTGGCGAAACCGCGGCCCTTGACCCTCTCGCCCGTGGGCACGGCCCGCTGGGCGGCCTTCGGGTGCAGATTCTCGGGGACGGCGAACTTCTGGCCGGTGATCTCGCTCATCGATTCCGAAGAGATGACGTCCTTCACGAGCTTTGACACCGTCTTCGCAAACCCCGACGCGTTCACTCTTTTCGTCACCTCGCCAGCGACGTCGTCCGCCTGGAGAGCCGTCCAGAGTTCCTTTGACTCGCTCATCGCGACCTTGTGGTCGGAATCGGAGAGGATGCCCTTTCCGGTGTCTTCCTTGGCTTTACGATCGTCCTCCAGCAGCTTTCGAAGACCGCCGAGTTTCGAGACCGCCTTCTCGATGTGCCACTTGGTCCCGTCACCGCCGAAGGCCTTGCCCTCGTTCATCTCCTCGATCAGGGCAGTGGCCGTCTTGCCGTCGCCGACGACGTCCTTGTCCGCGACCTGCGGCCTGATGTAGAGCTCTTCGATGATGTCCTTGAGGCGCTGGTTCTGCACGGCCGGCATGTGGGCGCGCTTCCTGTCCATGCCGGGGTTGGGGTTCTTCTTGGGCTTCGAGGGCTTGCTGGGGATGATCCTTCCGCCCTGGCACTTGCCGGGGTTGTCCTGGCACCACGCCATCATGTCCGGGTCGTAGTTGCCCGTCGGGTCGCTGCGCCGCAGCGGGTTGTTGTGCCCGTAGGCGTAACCGTTCAACTGCTGGGGGTCCGCCGGGTCGACCACCGCGTCGGCGCTCGAGAAGCGGCCCGTCTTCGGGTCGTACTCCCGGGCCCCGAGGTGGGTGAGTCCGGTCGGATCCTGCGTACCGCCGACGAAGCCCTTGGCGCCCGGCCAGCTTCCGGCTGCCGGCGGCGTGCCGCGTGCCTCGCCGAAGGGTGTGGTGCGGCGTTGCACCATGGTCTGGGTCGCGGCGTCGACGGCGAGTTCACCGGTGCCGTGGTGGTCGGCGACGACGAAGGAGAGCCTGCCGTCGTCCTGCCGCACGGCGCTCGCCCCGCCGAGGTCGTAGTAGCGCCGGGCGGTCGTCTTGCCGGTGGCCTTCGTCCAGGTGATCTCCGTGGCTCCCAGGTACAGCGTCGAGACGCCGCCGGGACCTCGGCTGATCAGACGCTTGCCGTCGGCGTCGTACAGGTACTGGGTCGTCGCGGAGCCTTCGGTGACGGAGGCGAGGTTGCCCTCGGAGTCCCAGCCGAACGTCTGCTTGGCCCCGCCGCTCGGCGTGCGGGACTCGGTGCCGCCGCCGGGTTCATAGGTGTAGGTGTCTTTGCCGGTGACAGCGCCCGCCGAGGAGATGGACGTCAGGGTGTTGGGCTGGCCCTTCCCGTTCTCGTCGTAGCGATAGGTGCGGGTGACGTCTCCCGCGACCTTCCCGGTGGTGTCGTGCGTGGTGTCCGTGTCGCGGTTCCCGCCTGCCGTGTAGGTGTACGACTGCCAGTACGGCGCGGGCCCGCCGAGCGCGGTGGCGCCGGGGGCAGAGGAGCAGTCCCCGGCCGGCGTCCACGCCTCGGTCAGCCGCTGCAGGTAGTCGTAGCGGAAGCACTGCCGGTCCGTGCCCTGGCGGGAGGCGTCGGTGACCGAGTCGACGTTGCCCGACTCGTCGTAGTCGTAGGCGACCGCACGGTCGACGCCGGCGATCCCCTCGCGTTCGGTGCGGCTGGTGGACAGCAGCTGGGTGCCCGGCTCGTAGGTGTTGTTGATCCACACCCGCTTGCCGGCGTCGCCGAGTTCCAGCTCCTCCAGTTTGCCGGTGAGGCTGTAGCGCACGTGTCCGACGTAGGTGCCGAGGCCTTCGGCCTTGACCACGCGCTGAAGGCCGTCGTAGGTCGGTGCGACCACCTCGGCGGGCAGGTTCCCCGCCGCCGGATAGCTGGCGGACTTGACGGTCCCGTCCAGGTTGTAGGTGGTGTTCGTCTGGTAGCTGACGCCCGCGGTACCGCCCAGACCGGGCTCCGCCGACGGGATCGACACGGTCGTGCGCAGCGGCCGGTACAGGTTGTCGTAGGCGTTGATGGTCTGCGTGTACTGGGCGCCGCCCGCGCCGCCGACATACCGGGTGGAGCTGGCCAGGTAGCCCTTGCGCACGGTGTCGAAGGTCCAGGAGGCCAGCAGGGGGCCCGTAGCGGAGTTCTCCCGGGTCTCGGTGTGCCGGCCGAGCCGGTCGTAGACGAAGGCGAGCGTCTTCTGACGGCCGACGTCGGTCGCGGTGGTGACCCGGTCCGCGTCGTCGTACGTCGTCCTGGTGGTGCCGGAGTCCGGGTCGGTGGAGGTGAGCTGGCGGCCGAGCAGGTCGTAGGTGTAGGAGCGGACCGTCTTGTCGGGGCCGGTGACCTTTGCCAGGTGGCCGTCCGCGTCGTGCTCGTACAGCGTGCTGTCGTAGGCGCCGGTCGGCGACTCCCCGTGGAACTGCCGCAGTTCCGTCGTCTGGCCCGCCGCGTCGAGCACGGTCGCGGTCGGGGTGGCGCCGGCCGGCGGGTCGACGGTGACCAGGTCGGCGCTGTGGGCGGTCGTGGTTCGGGACAGCTCCACGCCGACGCCGTTGCCCCGGAGCGTCTTGGTGACGGTCGGGCGGCCCAGGCCGTCGTACTCGTTGACGGTCTGGGTGTCCACGGAGCCCTGCTCGGTGACGCCGAAGAGTTTGGCCTCGGGCGCCTTGGCGGTGTAGTACGGCGCGTACTTCCGCACGACGAGACCGCGTCCGTCGTAGAAGGTGTCGTCGACGAGCCGGCCGCCGTCGGGTCCGGCGGACTGCGACTGGCGGGGCCGCAACCAGCCGTCGTAGAGGATGTAGGACGCCTGCTGGCTGCCGTCGTTCGTCAGCTTCTTGGCGACGACCGCGGCGATGTCGCCTTCGGCGATGCGGTAGGCGTACTCCAGGCTGGGCGTCGGGCTGGAGGCCTTGGGCCGGTTCGCGAGCCAGGCCTTGGTGAGTCGGCCCAACGCGTCGAACTCCGCGTCACTGCGCTTGCCATTGGTGTCGATCGAGGCGATGGGCAGCGAGCGGACGCCGTCGAACTCGGTCACGACGGATTGAGCACTGGACGGGGTGCCGGCGATCAGTTCGGTGCCCGTCACGGTGAGGGTGGCCGGCTTGGTGGCTGTCGCCGCGGCGAAGACGGTCGTACCGCTCGCCCCTGACGAGTCGGAGGTGGACTTCACCCGCCCGTAGCTGTCGTATCCGGTGCTCTTCCACCGGTAGTCGGGTGTGGCGCCGGTGTAACCGACCAACTCCTCCTGCTTGGTGAGCAGGCCCCGGGTGGGCGTGGCTCCGAAGGCGAGGGAGTCGTAGGTGTTGCGCTTGCGGGAGAGCAGGTGCGCGGGGTAGGTGACAGCCGTGCCGCACGCCACGTCGAGGACCTCGACCTGCTTGGGCAGGGCGCGCAGCCAGGTGGTGGCGTTGTCGGCGTACTGGGTGGTCGTGCACTTCTCGTCGCCGGACGCGGCCTCACCGAGGTCGCTGTCCTCGACGACGCGTCCCAGGTCGTCGTACTTGGTCGCGGTGGACGTCTGCCGCCAGCTGCCGTCGTGCTTGCGGTCCCACGTGCGGGTCGCGGCCGTGCCGGTGAGATTCGCGGTGACCGTGCCCCAATTCCGTATGCGCTTGGCGGTCTCCTTCCGCCACGGGGTGCTCACGGTCTTGCTCTCCACCGTGCCGCCCGGCCCGGTGTAGTTGATCGTCTTGAACTCGGTTCCCTGGAAGGCCTCGTGGTCGGTGAGACTGCCGCCCTCGCCGTCGGAGACGGTCACCGTCCTGGTCCCGCCCGCGGCGTTCTTGCGGTCGCCGTCCATGCCCCGCAGGAACCAGTGCTCGCCCAGCGAGCGCATGCGGTCCCAGCCGCCGGACTGAACCTGGACCCGGCCGTAGCCGTTCCACTGCGACCAGGTCTTGTACTTCTCCTTGGTCAGGCCGTCGTCGTCGGCGTAGTGCCAGGCGGCGCCGTCCAGGTAGGCGTACCGGGTGACCATGTCGTCCGAGCCGCCGGTGCGGTCGGTCGCGGTGACCTGTGTGACGACGTACTTGTTGAACCACTCCTGTACGGGATCGGGCGCGCCCGCGGGCTGCCAGTACTGCGGGAAGCAGCGGGTGGTGTTCGTCTCCGGCGTGGGCAGGGCGGCGAAGTCGCACTCGGGCTCCGAGTAGGCGACGTCGATCGAGCCGCCCGACTCGTCGGAGACGTTGGCGAGCCGGTACTTGATGAAGGGTGCGATGCCGTCACCGAGCCGGTCGAGGCGGTTGGGCCCCTGCTTGTAGCCGAAGGTCACCTTGGGCAGCGTGATCGGCGGAGTGGCGGACAGGCCGGTGTGCTGGATCGACTCCAGGAGCAGGGACCGGTCGATGTCCGCGTCGCCCCACCGCTGGGTGAACGCCCAGGCGTCGGCGTCCGCGTAGCCGCCCGAGGGCTGCAGAACCTGAGTGGTGATCTTGGACAGTCGCTTGCGGGACCAGAAGGAGGGGGCGAACCGGCCCTTGTCGCAGTCGGTACCCGCTTTGCAGTTCAGGTAGTACGGCGTGTCCTCCCATCGGGTGGGGTTCTTCTCGATCTCCGATGCGTCGCAGTCGGCGGCCGTGGCCTGGATGCACCGCTCGGTGTTCGTGAAGACGATCTTGCCTGCGGGCTTGGCGGCGAAGAGCGTGTCGTTGCGCTGTCCGTACTCGATGCGGTCGATGACGCCGCCGCGCTCGTACGGGGTGTCGTCGGCGGCCACCCGGTTGCGGCCGTAGGAGTTGCTCTCCGGGTCGTACCAGTAGGACATCGCGTTGCCCTGGAGGTCGACGACGTAGTCGAGGTTCCAGCGCCAGGCCTGGCGGCACCAGGACGCGGCGAAGGTGGCCTGGTGGCAGGGCTCGTCGATGTTGTTGCCGAAGACCGGCACGGTCCAGGTGGACTTCGTCTCGGCCTTGCCCGCGCTCCAGCCGGGGAGGCGGTTGTAACCGAAGAAGTACTGCAGACCGTCGGTGGTCGTCACCTTCCAGTACTCGCCGTCGTTGTCGCCGTTGGCCCGGTCGGTGGCGTTGCTGAGCTTCTCGACGCGGGTGCCGTCGTCGTTGCGGATCCGCCAGACGTCCTTGCCCGCGGGGATCAGTTCGCCCGCGCGGCCGTTGAAGCTGATGGTGGCGTTGTCGTAGCCCCAGCACTGGTCGCCGGGGGCGTCGTCCTTGCTCCAGTCTCCGTCCTCGCCGCACGGCTTGTAGCGCCGCTCGATGAAGCCGGTGTTCATGTCGAAGCCCGAACCGACCCACGAGGACTGGTTGTTGCTCGTGGTGGTCTGTCCGTCGACGGCGCCCGAGGAGTAGCCGACGGACAGCTTGGGCAGCAGTCCGCCGGGCACGGTCGGCGCGGTCAGCGGGTAGGACCAGGAGAAGTCGCCCGTCTGGAGACTGGTCTGCCACGCGGCGGACGACGACAGCGGGGTGGCGGTGTAGTCGCCGGCGCCCGCCGAGCCGCCGTCGGGCTCGGCCACGGCGGCGAGGAGGACGGCCGAGGAGGCGGGACGCAGCGCGACGGCATCGGCGGAGACGGTGCGCTTCTCGCTGTCGTTGCGTCCGGTCACCGGCGTCGTCGTCCGGCAGCGGGGCAGCTTCGGTGTGGTCAGCGCGCAGGAGGGCAGGGTGACCAGATGCAGCCGGGCGCCGTAGTCGCCGCCGTAGGCCTCGCCGAACGCGGAGTAGTCCAGGGTGACGCCGACGCTGCGGGAGCCGGTGGACGCGCTCGCGGACCCGCCGGCGCCGACGGAGAGCAGGACTCCGTCGAGGCCGAGGCCGCGGGCGGTGTCCTTCGGCAGGAGCCGCACCTGGGCCTTGACGGGACCGGTGGCCGCCGGGTCGGCCTGCAACCGGACGGGCAGGCCGGGTACGGGCAACTGCGCGACGGCAGGGCCTGCGGCCCGCTTGCCCGCCGCCTTTCCGCCGGTTCCCGAGCTCGGGGCGGCCGCCGAGCCCGTGGCCGCGGCGGGCAGCGTGACCTGCACGGCTGCGGCCGCCGGCCAGGCGGCGTGAGGAGCACGGCGAGGGCCGGCAGCCAGCCCGTCCGCCTTGCGCGGCTTGGTCTTCAGCGGCTTGCCCGGGACGGGGTGGTCCGCCTCGACGGGCGAGGTGTGCCGGACGCCGCCGGGTTTCGCGGCGGCCAGCGCGGGCTCGGCCTGGAACAGCGAGCCGGCCATGAGCGCGGCCACCGCCAGGGCGGTGTACCGGTGGAAGCGGGCCGCACGAGGCGGCCGTATGGGTCTGGACAACCCAATGGTCCTTACGTTGGTGGGTGGGGGTGAGTCCGGATGCTTGCGGAGCCCGTGGGCCCCGGTCGGGGCCCACGGGTCGAGGGAGGCGCGCAGTCGCGGCGCCGGGAGCGCGGGCTAAGGGCCCGGGACCGTGTCCAGGGACTCCCCGTTGCCGAGTTTGACGATCTGGGCGTCACTCGCCACGCCGGAGAACAGCCACACGTCGTCGATCACGCCCGGCCAGTACTCGCCGGTCGTCCCGTTCTCCTTGTTGCGTCCGAACTGGAGCTGCTTGGTCGCTTGGAACGGCAGGACGTTGGCCCGCCACGACATGGCGTCCAGGACCTGCTCCAGGTGGCCGTTGACGTACAACCGCGCCTCGTCGGCGAACGCGTCGTACACGACCGCCAGGTGGTCCCACTCGAAGTCCGACTGGAAGCTCGAATGCCGTACCACGGGCCGGGCGGCGCCCGTCGCGTCCTCGCTGGGCAACTCGAGTTCGTAACCTCCCTGGTTCTGCGGGTCCGTGGGGTCCGGCGCGTACCGGACCGTGAAGGCGCTGTTGACCGCGCCCTCCGCCGACAGGACGGTGACCTTCTTCTGCGGGCGGGCCGCGGTGTTCACCCAGGCGGTCGCGGTGAAGCTCTCCTTGGTGTTCACCGGGACCGTCGCGGCGGCGGCGTAGTCGTCCATCCCGTCCAGGACCAGACCACCCGCGCCGACCCATCCGGCGCCCGGCTGCACGGCCGCCTGGGCGCCCAGGACCGCGGGCCGCTTGCCGGCGCTGTCGTCGGGGCTGGAAGCAGGTGTGCCCGCTGTCGTGGCGTCGAACTTCCAGCGGCCCTTCACCTGCGGATGCTGTTTGAACAGGTCACCGGCCTCGTCCTTGGAGACCACCCGGTCGTACAGGCGCACATCGTCGATCTGCCCTGTGAAGAAGGAGCTGGGCCGGCCAGCGTACGACCCCGCGCCGACCTGCACCGGGCCGGTGGCATCCCAGGGTGCGGGCGCGAACGGCACCGTGGACACGAGCTTGCCGTCCACGAAGAGCCGCAGCTCCTTCAGCGTGCTGTCGTAGACGCCGAGGAGATGGTGCCAGCTGTCGCCGGGATAGACCTGCTCGGCGGCGGGCTTGCCGAGGTTGGCCATGGCCCGGGTCGGCTGCACGCCCGCGGCGTCGGAGTCGTACCGGTTGAAGACCCAACGGCGATACGAGCCGGAGTAGTAGAGCTCGAAGCCGCTCTGCTCCGCGCCGGCCTGGGTCGCGATGATCTGCGCCGCGGCGGACTCCGCCTTGGGGAGTCTGGCCCAGGCGGCCACCGAGAAGCTGCGCAGGGTGTTGACCTGTGGCCCGGTGGTGCTCGCGTAGCCGTTCGCGGTGGAGCTGAGGTCCAGGGCCCCTGCGACGTTGCCCGGGACGCCGAACGTACCGCCGCCGCCCTTGAGGACCAGTGGGTTCACCTGGCTCGCGCCCTTCGCCACCTGAGAGGTGGTCGGGTCGTCGAAGTCCCAGGCCGCCTTGGCCGGACGTCCCGTGGTCACGGGCTCCTGACGGGCCAGCCGACCGACGTCCTCCGCGCCCAGCGGGCGGTCGTAGACGGCGGTCTCGTCGATCGCGCCCTTCCACGGGTCCACGTAGGCGCCGTTGTACTTGGCCCTGCCGAACTGGAGGTTGGCGGCGGCGTGCCAGGGAGTGGTGACGGCGGACGTGCCGGCCGGGACGCCGTCCACGTACAGGGTGTACTTGCCGGCCGCCGCGTCACGGACGGCCGCGAGGTGGGTCCACTTGCCGACCTGCGGCGGGGCCGGTGACAGCACCTGCTGGACGCCGAAGCCGGCGCCTGCGGCGTCCTTGGTGGGCACGCGCAGCGCCCAGCGCTTGCTTCCTCCCTCGTAGCCGAGGTAGAAGCCCGCGTGGTACGTGCCGTCGACGCTCACCGCGGTGGCGGTGCCGGCGTCCGAGTCGAGGCGCACCCAGGTGGAGACGGTGAAGTCGCCGTCGGTGTCGAGCAGATGGGGGCCGGCGGCCGCGAAGCCGTCGGTGGCGCCCGCGTTGTTCAGGGCGAGGGCCGTGCCGCGGACGCCCGGTTCACCGAGTGCCGCGGTGCCCTCCAGCAGAGCGGGCCGGGCACCACCGCTGCCCGGGTCCTGCGTCGAGTCGGCCGGGGCGTCGAGCGTCCAGGCGGCGCGTTCGGGCTGGCCGGTGGCCACCCGGAACGGATAGTTGGCGATCGTGCTGTCGTTGTTGTTGGCGTCCCAGGCCTGGACGTAGAGGTAGTTGAGCCCCGGCCGGGTCGGCATGACGTCGATCGAGACGGGCGCTCCGGGGGTCGCCGGCTTGCGTTCGTTCGCCGCGGTCGGGTCCGCGTTCAGACCGAACCAGTACTTGGTCACGTCCGGCGCGGTCGAGTCGATCGTGAAGCGGCCGTACCGTCCGACCCCGTCCAGCCAGGGGTCGAGCGGGTCGTCGGTGTGCGAGAGGGGGTACTGCGCGGACGTCACGGTCGGCGCGGCCGGGT
Organism: Streptomyces sp. NPDC058291; assembly: GCF_042880855.1. NCBI lineage: Bacteria > Bacillati > Actinomycetota > Actinomycetes > Kitasatosporales > Streptomycetaceae > Streptomyces > Streptomyces sp. NPDC058291. The sequence continues at coordinate 20,463 of NZ_JBHVYK010000035.1, read as the reverse complement.
GCTTGGAGTCGTAGGTCAGGTAGCAGCCGGTCTGGGTGTCACCGGCGTAACTCCAGGGCCCCCACAGCTTGCCGTCCGAGGCGCGCACGCTCCACGCGGCCGTGACGTTCTGCGGGATGCTCGACGGAAGGGTGATCGTGAACGGCTGTCCGGAGGCCTTGGGGCCGATCCGGCCGGAGTTCCAGTGTTCCTTCCAGCCGCCGCTGTCGCCCGCGTCCCAGTCGACCTTGAACTCGGCGTACACCTGGTCCTTGTCGGGGTCCGACAGGACGGCCGTCGCCTTGGGGATGACGTTCACCGCCTTGGGCGACACGGTGCAGCTGCCGCCGGGGCTCATGGTCAGCTGCGACTGCTTGGGCTGGTTCGGCGGGTTGTTGTACTCGACCCGCAGGAAGCCGTTTCCTGCGAAGCGCTTCCACTGGTTCTCGGCGCTCTCGTTCGGCGCCTTGAGTCCGAACGTGAGCGAGGTCTGCTTGTTGGCGGCGGCCCAGGCGACCGCGTCCTTGGCGTTGAACTCCAGGTCGCCGTCCGGGCAGGAGGCGGTGGCGCCCTTGGCGGCCGTCACGGTCGGCATCTGGTCGATCCAGTAACCCGAGGCCTTCTGGTCGTTCCAGGACGTCGTCGAGGTGAGCGGTTTGGTGCGCCAGAACTCCACCGGCTGCTTGACGCAGTTGTAGGCGAAGGTCTCACGGACGACGAACTCGGCGCTGGTGATGCTCTTCCCCGCGAAGCTGGTCACGGGCAGCTTGTAGAACAGCCGCTTGGCGTCGTTCGGCGCGCACTTGAGACCGGTGAAGTTCGGCGGGCAGAAGCCCAGACCGGAGTCGGCGGCGCCGTCGAACTTGTAGAAGTCGGAGTCGGGGAAGGCGCGGGAGACCATCGCGTAGGCAGACGCACGCGGTGAGGACCAGGCCGGGTCGATGAAGACCGGGTAGCGGGTGTCCTCGCCGGACAGCAGCTCCGTGTCGGGGGTGAGCAGGAGCGAGTTCCCGCTCACCAAGGCGCCGACGTCGGCCCGTGCCGAGGTGTCACTGGGGCCGTCGTACAGCTCCGGGGAAAGCGCGGCAGACGAAGCGCCCTTTGGCGCGGCGGACTTGGCGGTGGCGCCGGACGGGGTGGCCTTGGTGGACGACGTCCTGGTCCGGGCGCCCGGTACCTGGCCCGTGCTCGGCGGCGCGTCCGCGCCGGGTTCACGGGAATCCCACATCACCGGCTGAGCGGCTTCGAAAGCCACGCCCCCTGCTTGCGCGTCGACCGCCTCAAGCCCCCCGTCGGCGCTCGAGCGGACCGTGAGTCCCTTGCCGGCCACGGGCAGCCGCAGTTCGGCGAGCGCCGGATTCGCCGCGGCTTCGGCGTTCTTGACCACCACGACCTGTGAGAATCCGTCGGCCTCGGCGGTCATCCGCAGGTCCACCCCCGGCAGAACCTCCGGGTAGGTCACGGACGATCCCGAGAGCACGGGGGCGGGCAGCGTGCCGGGCCACGACAAAGACAGCTCCCGGCCCGCCTTGGTCATCCTGACCAGCGGGTCCCGGCTTCCGCCCGCCGAGAACACGACATCTGAGGTGACGGCGACCGGCGCGATGCCGACCCCGTCCAGTCGCCGCAGGCCGGTGTCGATGTCGACCCACTTGCCCGCCCGGCGGGTGCGCACCGGTTGCAGGTGCGTGATCTCGGTGAGGGTGCCGCTCGGGTTGGCGAACAGCTCGCGGCTCGCGCCGCGTTCGGAGACGACCTCCACTCGCTTCCCGGCTCGTTCGGCCTCTTTCCGCGCCTGGTCGACGGCGGGGGAAAGGGTGTCCGGTGCGGGGTCGTCGGAGGCCGGTGACCGGGTCCCCGCCGTTTCCGAGGTCTGCGCGACCGCGGTGGGAAGGGACGATCCTGGTAGCTGGCCCGTGAGCAACGCTCCGACCAGTAGGGAGATCGCGCCGATGGCTGCTCTCCCCCGTGTACTTTCAGCCACGCCAGGCCTCTCATGCGATCTTCATATTGTGAAGACGACTATCGGGTGGCTGATCGAAACTGTCAATCTGCTTTGTCCAGGCCCGACTTGCGTGTTCACGGCGGGGATCAGGGAGATCGGAGGCCGTCGACTCGGCACTACACCCGTCGTCCCCACCCTCTGACGGCGGCACGGCTCGGCATCACGGCCAGGGCGGGGATCGGCGCGGGCGGAGGGAGAATCGGGTCACGCCAACCGCGGGCGGAAGGGCCGCGGGTGAAGGCGTCGCGGGCTTTGGCATGGCGCGTCAGTGTCGAAGTTCCGGCTTCGGGTCAGGCCGACGGGTCGGGGGTGTATCTGGCGAGCATGGTCTGGACGGCCCCTTCGACGGCGTGGTGGATGTCGGAGGCTGCGGGGTTCCAGCCGGTCAGCAGCATGCGGGGCCGCAGGACGTAGTTGGCGATCATGCCGAGGAACCGGTTCGCGGCGCTCTCGGCGTCGGGCACATCAGCGTTGCCCGCCTCACGCTCGGCTTCCCAGCACGATGGCGTTGAGGACCAGGCCGAGCGCGCCGAGCTGGTCCTCCATGCCGTCGCGGTACGCCTGGTGGATGGTGCCGCGCCTGCCGTGGCACACGTCGCGGTCGACCTTGTGGCGGGACTCCCGCACGGTGAGCTGCCGGTTCATCTGATGGCGGTAGGTGTCGCCGACCGGGTCGACCACGCGGAGCAGGTGCTCGGTCTTGGCGATGCGCCCGTGCTCGGCGAACGCCTGCCCCAGCGGGGTGGGGCGTCCCTCGCGGCCGAACATCCGCAGCAGGTCGTACGGCCCTCCCGGACCTCGGTGACTTCCGCTGAACTGGATGCGTCCGCCTCTCGGCCAGCCAGCCCCGCGCGACCAGGCGCTTTGCCTTCGACCGCAACGCCTCCACCCGTGCCGGCGCGGACGCCCCCGGGGATCGGGGGCGTGCTCAGTCAGTTGCGCGTCGGCGGGGCGCCGCGCCCGTGGCGCGTCAGCGCGGCGGTGGCCAGCTCCAGTTTCAGCAGATGGTGTTCGGGGAGACTCGTTCGCCAGCTCGCATGCGGGGAGGTTCCGCCGGCACCACGCGATGATCTTGCCCCGCCGCTTCTCCTCGGCTTGCATCACCGACGTCGTGTCCCGCGACAACCAGGCCGCCTCCACACCTTCGACTCGGAGCGGACGGCGGGCCGGTCAGGCCGAACTCCGGTCGTGGTAGTGGCGGACGATCTCGTCGAACGCGGCTCGGCCGCCCTCGTCGAGGCGGTAGGTGTCGCGTCGGGGGAGGGGTGGGCGGGTGCAGCCCGGTCCGTGGACCTGGCCGTCGGAGTGCTTCCACAACGGGCAGCACGGCGTGAGCGGCCGGACTTGCTCGCCGGCCTCCAGCTGTGCCGCGCGCTGCGCCTCGGCCCGCGCGCGGTGGTGCGCGCCCCGGCATACGACGTCGGCGGCGAGCAGGCTGGGCGCGGCCCAGACGACGAGGATCCCGAGCAGCCCCTCGTGGTTGGTGAGAAGCCAGGCCGCGGCGGCCAGTTCGGCGAGGGCCAGAGCGCGGCAGGCGCGGGCGAGGGCGAGGTGTCGGGTCACGGATGGCTCCCGGTGGGTGGGCTGTTCCTGGTGCAGTTGCGGATGCCCCGTCCGGCCCGCGTCAGCCGTCGGCCCGGGTCAGCCGTCGGCCCGGGTCAGCCGTCGGCCCGCGCAGGCGCCGACACGCTGGAGATCGGCCCGCGCGCAAACGCGGCGACACCGAGGCCCGGATGCCGCGCCGCCGCCCCGAGCGACGCGTCGTCAAGCGCGACGGAGGTGGGCGTACGGGCGGCGCCGGGTTCACGCTTCGGTGGCGGACGTCGCTGATGCCCGGTGGGGCGGTGCCGGAGTTCCCGGCAGCTCTCGGAGTGCACGGATGGGGGAGCAGAAGACCGGGAGGAAGGCGCTGGCCAGGCACACGGCGCCTGCCCACACGGCGATGCGTACGTTCGCGGCCTCACCGATGAGGCCGGCCAGGGTGGAGCCGATGGCCAGGGCGCCGGTGAGCAGGAAGCGGAAGGTGGCGTTCATGCGGCCGAGTAGCGGATCCGGAGTCAGGTGCTGGCGCAAGGTGACGCCCAGGACGTTGTCGATGCCCGTCTTGGTCATGGTGGCCAGCCACCCAGCGCCGGCCACCCACAGCCACGTACCGGTGCCGACCAGTGCAACGGCCGGCGCGGCGGGTGCGAACCACAGCCCGGCCAGGGCCAGGGTGCGGCCGTGACCGAGGCTGGCGGCGAGGGGGCGGGCGAGGCGGGCACCGAACAGGATGCCCAGGCCGCCGGCTGCCCAGTACAGGCCGAGTGCTGCGGCGGGCAGGTGCAGTTCGCGGGTGAACAGCACCGGCAACATGGCGTTGATCATCTGTGCGCCGAGGTTGGTGAGGGTCGCGGTGAGCGCCAGGGACCGCAGCTCGCGGGTGCCCAAGACGTGGCGCAGCCCTTCCGCGATCTCGGTACGTATCCGTCGCCTGGCGGTCGAGGGCTGCGTGCGAGCGGGGTTGCGGGCCATACCGGTGAGGCCGCCGGCGGAGGCGAGGTAGGCGAGGGCCCCGCCGAGAATCGCCAGGGGTGCCGTGAGGAGTTGGACCATGAAGCCGCCGGCGCCGCGGCCGGCGATGTTGGCGCCGGCCATCAGGCTGACGATGGCGGCGTTCGCCGGTACCAGGCGCTCGCGGCCGACCAGTTCGGGCAGGACACTCTGCGAGCCGACGTCGAAGAACACGGTGGCACAACCGCTCAGCAGCACCACTGCGTACAGCTGCGGCAGCGAGAGCACGCCCAGCCACCAGGTGACCGGAATCGAGGCGAGCAACACCGCGCGAGCGGCGTCGGCGGCCACCAGCAGGCGGCGCCCGGACAGGCGGTCCACCCACGCGCCCGCGGGCAGCCCGATGAGCAGGAAGGCGGCGGTGGACAGCGCGGCCAGCGCACCGGCCTGGCCGGGGCCGGCGTCGAGCGTGGTGACGGCGAGCAGCGGTATCGCCACATAACCGACGTTGCTGCCGAGGTGACTGAGGGCGCTTGCGGCAAAGAGCGTGCGGAAGGCGCCCACGCGCCACGGAGAATCTGGAGCTTGGGTCATGCGGCGTACGGTGCGGGACGCTGCGCGGCTCCCCACAGAGATTTAGGCTGAGCTAAATGATCCAGGTCGAATTCGCCATGGAGGACGTGGCACGCACCCGCTTCGCGATCTCCCCGCTGTGGGAGGTCGTGGCAAGCGTCCGGGTGCTCAAGGGTGCGGACGAACACGGCCTGCACCGCACATGGGCAGACCGCGTACGCCCCCGGCTGGCGGCGGCAGGTCTCGATCTGAGCCCGCTGTTCGACCTCGTCCCGATGCCCGTGCGCTCGCCCTGGGCCGGCCGCATCCCGGGGTTCATCTGTCCGCCGCCCACGACGCCGCTGCCGTCGCTGGAGGTGGAGCTGGCCACGGTGCGGGCCATGCCGCCGGCGCTTCTGCACACCACGGCCGAGGTGCCGGAAGCGCGGATGGCGGCGCTGCGCGGCAATCCGGCCACCGAGCTCGCGCGGCTGGCAGATGCGATCGAGGCGTACTGGGAGCTGGCGCTGGCCCCGTACTGGTCACGCATCCTCACCCTGCTGGAGGACGACATCCGCTACCGCGCCGGCCGCCTGGTCGCCGGCGGCGCACAGCACTTGTTCACCGACCTCGACCCGCAGGTCACCTGGGCTCAAGGCACCCTGCACCTGGAACACCGCACCGCGCGCGGGGCTCGACGGCTCGACGGCCAAGGCCTGCTGCTGGTGCCCTCCGTCTTCATCTGGCCACGCGTCTTCTCCGTGCTCAACGAACCGTGGCAGCCCTCGCTGCGCTATCCACCCCGCGCCGTCGGCACGCTCTGGCACACCCGGCCCGCGACCGTCCCCAACGCCCTGGCGGGGGTGCTGGGCCGCTCCCGCGCGATGGTCCTGACCGAGCTGACCGCCCCCGCATCCACCACCGAACTCGCCCGCCGTACCGGCCTGACCCCCGGCGGCACCTCCCAGCACCTCACCGCCCTGCGGAACGCCGGTCTGGTCAGCGCCCACCGCGCAGGCAGGCAGGTCCTGTACGCACGCACCCAAGCCGGCCAGACAGTGACAGAGGCTGCTGAGTCGGGCTCACCACCATCCGCTGCGGACACACAAACCCAGCACCCACAGACTGCCAACGAGTTTCGAGCGGCCAACCGCGATGCGAAACCGGGCCGACTCAAGCGCTCAGGCGCCAACTGAAGCGCTCAGTCACGCTGGACTGAGAAGCCGTATCTCAATCGAACGTGATCCCTTGATTTCTGCTGGTCAGGCATGGTCTCGCTCAGGGTGAGGGAGGCATGCGGCCTCTTGTGTCCGCGTCATGGGCGAGGGGTGCGCGGTGGCGTCGGTGCTGGGAATGCTGGAGGAGCGGGAGGCGGCTGCCCGGGTGCGGGTGCGGGTGCGGGTGCACGATCTGCGGGAGGAAGTCGCGCGGCTGGCTGAGGCGTTGGAGGTCGCGGAGATCGAGCTGGACCGGCGGGTGATCGCGCGGGAGGAGCTGGTCGAGGCGTTGGCCGCCTCCGCGGCCGAGGCGACTGCCGTGAGCGAGTCCTTGGCCGAGGCGGAGCAGGAAACAGGGCCCTTGCCCGCACCGGTGCCGGGCTCGACGGTGCCGCCCTGGCGGGACGGACTGCCGGTGACGGTTCTGGCGCCGGACTACCAGCGGATTCTGGGTGTGCTCGAGGAACGGGCCCCGGCGGGCCAAGGGCCGCTCAAGGCCAAGGAGATCGCGGTGGGCCTGGCTCTGGCGACCATGCCGGCGAAGGTCGGGGGGTGCACTCGCAGGCCAGGCGTCTGGCGGAGCGCGGGCGGCTGCGGCAGGAGACGTCGGGGGCATTCAGTGCCGGCCGGCCGTGGCCGTGCCAGACGCCGGCTCATCCGCGTGACCATGGACCACCGGATCATCGCCTCGCTGGTAGCGGGCAGTGTTTCGTCATCACGGGCGAGGCGGCGGGAGTTCATCAACCACGCGAACGTGCACTCTGCCACCCAGCGTCCTGCCGGAGGGATACCGGCGCACCCGGTCCGGATGATCAGCCGCGTTGCCGTACACATGCGCGAGGCAATCACTCGATAGAACAGCCGAGTTGAACTGGACGGGCACAAACGAGTACAGCAACGACACCAGGGCCTCCCGGCACTGCTCGGTCAGATTCGCATCCCCGGGCAACCGGGAGGCCCTGTCTTCATGCACCCACCACGCGAAGATCACCCCGGCGGGAAAACCTACGGGGCCGGGCCCGTCCGTAGCTTTCATCGCACGGGTCGGTCATGCCCCGACCGGTTCAGGATGCGGTGCGGGGAAGCCGGTCGTACCGGCCAGGCGATCAGGGTCGTCGCCAGGGCGGTCATCGCGAGCGCCGAGCCGGCGATCAGGATGAGCGCCGGGTCCCAGAGTTTGCCCAGCACCTGGACGAGGACGGGGAAGGCGAATCCGACGTAGGTGAGGCTGTAGAACGCGGCGATGACCGTGGAGATGGTTCGGGGGCCGGCGAGGGACTCGGCGAGCTGCAGGCCGCTCACCAGCAGCACGCCGTAGGCGGCGCCCAGGACGACGGCGGTGGCCAGCAGGAGGAGCAGTGAACCGGTGGTGACGGTGAGCGCCGAGGCGAGCAGCCCGGCGATCACGGATGCCATGCCGGTGCGGAATGGTGCCGCCGGGGAGCGCCGGGCCAGCCGCCGGGCGAAGGGCTGCACCGCGATGCCGCTGCCCAGGGTGACGGCGGCGATCACGCCGCCGCCGACGGCTGCGTAGCCGCCCAGTGGCACCAGGACGGGAAGAGCGGCGAGGGAGACGGTCGCGGCCCCGAAGACCCACGGCGCGGTGGGCAGGACCGCGGTCACGAAGAGGCGGCTGGTCAGCACGGTCATCGCTCCCGCACCACCCCTCGGCCCGCCGTCGGCCCCGGCCGGGGGACTGGCGGCGGGCGGAGCCGACTCGGAAGCGCGCCACACCACCGGCAGCGTCAGCGCCACCAGGGTGATGTGCACCAGGTAGGCCGTGGTCTGCGGCGAGGGCAGCCACTGCACGATGACCCCGGACAGCAACGGCCCGACGGCGAACCCGGCGGTCAGCGCGAGGGCCGAACGCCGCGCCCCCGCCCCGGCGGGCTCCCCGGTGTCGGACAGCTCCTTGATCCACGCCGTTCCCGGCCCGAACGCGGAACCGGCGCTGACCCCGACCAGAATCCGTCCGGCCAGGATGGTCCCGAACGCCCCTCCGGAGAAGAGGATCACCGCCGAGCCGAGCGCGCACAACAGCAGGGCGGCCAGCAGGACGCGCCGCCGGCCCAGCCGGTCGGACACCCTCGCCATCACCAGCAGCGCCGGGACGAGCCCCAACGCGTAGGCCCCGAAAAGGGCGTTGACCTGGAAACCGCTCAGACTGCCTCGGTAGACCTGAAGGAGCGAGGCGAACATGTTCGCCCCCCACCCCACCGTGAAGACAGCCGCCGCGGGCCGCACCCACGTCGCCCGCGAAACCACCGGCGACGTCTCCGCCGTGGCCGGCGCCGCGGTGTCGAAAGGCCCCGTGCTGCGGTTCCAGCCGCTGCGGTGGGGGCCGCGCAGGTCGACAGCGGCATGCCGGTGAGGGGAAGCCTTGATCTTTGAAGTACCCACGCCACAGCCCCAAACCATGAGTAGACCAGTCGTATGAACGTTCGAGTTGAGAGGATGAACTGCTTCATCCCTGATGTGCGATCCGGCTGCCGTGCCACGCCATGCCGCGCCATGCCCGGCCGCTGCCGCTTGTCCGAGCAGTCGGAGGCCGGCTGGTGTGCGGGAACCGCGATGATGACCTCTTTGCCGGGTGCTCATTCACGCGCTCTCGTCTCGGTGTGCTCGCCGGGCGGCATGCGGGCCCGAGGGCGGTGGTGCTGACCACCGCGCGTCGACCGTCCTCACGTCACCCCTATCCGTAATCATCTCGGCTACAGTTATGTTACTGTAGCCGCGTTGGTGGCAGAAAGGCGAGGGCCTCGCATTTGCGCAGGTGGGAGTGGCGACTTGGGAGCCATCCGAACCGGCTGGTGCGTCCGACACCTTGCCCGGCGCTGCATGTGCCGACGTGCCAGGCACTGCTCCGGTCCGCGCCCGGGGATAGCAGGACCTGCCGCTCGAAGAACGTCACGTCTCAAGGAGATACAGATGCATATGAAGGCGAAGATGAAGAGTGTGCTGCGCCCCTCCCGTCGGCGTGTTTCCGCGATCGCGGCCGTAACCGGCGTGGCCGCTCTCGGCCTGGCGTCCATGACGTCGGCCCCCGCGGCCACCGCCGAACCCGCCGCGCAGGCAGCGAAGCCCACGGTCGTGCTGGTGCACGGGGCCTTCGCGGACTCCTCCAGCTGGAACAGCGTGATCACGCGCCTGCGGCACGCGGGGTATCCGGTCGACGCTCCAGCCAACCCGCTGCGTGGAGTGGCCAGCGACTCGGATTACCTGGAGAGCTACCTCAAGACCGTGAAGGGACCGATCGTCCTCGTCGGCCACTCCTACGGCGGTTCAGTGATCAGTGACGCCGCCGCGGGCAATCCGGAGGTCAAGGCGCTCGTCTACATCGCCGCGTTCGTCCCCGACAAGGACGAGACCCTCGCGGAACTCGGCGACAGGTTCCCGGGGGCGACCCTCCCCTCGGCCCTCGACGCTGTGCCCTATCCGCTGCCCGGCGGAGGCACCGGCACCGACCTCTACGTCCAGAAGGACAAGTTCCACGACGCCTTCGCCGCCGACGTACCCAGGCCGGTCACTGACCTCATGGCCGTCACCCAGCGTCCGCTGGCCGCCTCGGTCTTCGACGAGAAGACCACGAAAACGGCCTGGAGGACCATCCCCTCCTGGGACCTGGTCACCACCCAGGACCACGCGATCGCACCGGCCGAACAGCGCTTCATGGCCAAGCGCGCCCACGCGCACACCATCGAGGTCAACTCCTCGCACGCGGTCGCCATCTCCCACCCCGGCACGGTCACCCGCCTCATCGAACAGGCCGCCCGAGCCACCTCCAAGTAACCCTTGGGACATCCGTGCCGATCACGACCCGTCGCCTCCGGCCGTCGGTGAGGTGATCGGCGGGCCCGTCGGAGGGGGCGCGTGTGACGGGTGAGTGGAGCAGTCGTTCAGTTCTGGATGTCGGAGCGCAAAACACACTATGGAGGTTGGACGTCATGGGACGTATCAAGGTCGGCACGGAGAACAGCACGGACATCGAGGTGCACTACGAGGACAAGGGGGCCGGTCAGCCGGTGGTGCTGATCCACGGTTACCCGCTGGACGGGAACTCGTGGGAGGGGCAGACGTCGGCGCTGCTGGAGGCCGGCTATCGGGTGATCACGTATGACCGGCGGGGTTTCGGCAAGTCGAGTCAGCCTTCGGCGGGTTACGACTACGACACCTTCGCCGCCGACCTGAACGCGGTGCTGGAGGCGCTGGATCTGCGTGAGGCGGTGCTGGTCGGGTTCTCGATGGGCACCGGCGAGGTGGCCCGATACCTGTCCGTCTACGGTTCGGGGCGTGTCGCCAAGGCGGTGTTCCTGGCCTCGCTGGAGCCGTTCCTGGAGATCACCGACGACAACCCCGACGGTGCCGCGCCTGCCTCGTTCTTCCAGGGTGTCTCCGAGGCTGTCAAGAAGGACCGGTACGCGTTCTTCACCGGCTTCTACAACGACTTCTTCAACCTCGACGAGAACCTGGGCACCCGCGTCAGCGAAGAGGCGGTTCGCAACGCCTGGAACATCGCCGCCGGGTCGGGCGCGATCGCCTCGGCCGCCGCGCCTCTCTCCTGGCCCACCGACTTCCGTGCCGACATCCCCAGGATCGACGTCCCGGCCCTGATCGTGCACGGCACCGCCGACCGCACCCTGCCCATCGACGCCACCGGCCGCCGCTTCGCCAAGGCCCTGCCCACCGCCCAGTACACCGAGATCGACGGCGCCCCCCACGGCCTGCTCACCACCCACACCGCCGAGGTCAACGAGGTTTTGCTGAACTTCCTCGCTCAGTAAGCCGCACCTCTGCCCGGTCGGCCGGCTCCGGCTGGCCGACCGCGCCCGCATCCTCGTATCCCGCCTCATCACGTCCCGCCTCATCACGCCCCCCAGCGCGATTCGCCTCACCAGGGGTGATCGTCCTACTGATGCACAGGAAGTCACCATGAAGGTTCTGATCGTCCTCACCTCGCACGACAAGCTCGGCGACACCGGCCGCAAGACCGGGTTCTGGCTGGAGGAGCTCGCCGCGCCGTACTACCGGTTCCAGGAAGCCGGCTGGGACATCACCCTCGCCTCCCCCAAGGGCGGCCGTCCCCCGCTGGACCCCAAGAGCAACGAGATCGCCAACCAGACCGACCAGACCCGCCGCTTCGAAACCGACCCGGAAGCGACCGCCGCGCTGGCGAACACCGTACGCCTGGACTCCGTCAACGCCGACGACTACGACACCGTCTTCTACCCCGGCGGCCACGGCCCGCTGTGGGACCTGGCCGAGGACACCCACTCCGCCCGCCTCATCGAGACGACCCTGCGCTCCGGCAAGCCCCTCGCCCTGGTCTGCCACGCCCCCGGCGTCCTGCGCCACACCCGCGACGAAGACGGCACCCCCCTGGTCCAGGGCCGGAAGGTCACCGGCTTCACCAACACCGAGGAAGAAGGCGTCCAGCTCACCGACGTCGTCCCCTTCCTCGTCGAGGACGAACTCATCAAGCTCGGCGGCATCTACTCCAAGATCGGCGACTGGCAGCCCTACGTCGTCCAGGACGGCCTGCTCATCACCGGCCAGAACCCCGCCTCCTCAGGCCCCGCAGCCGACACCCTCATCGCACTCACCACGGCTCGGGCCGGATCCGTCAGCGAGGAGAGCCTGTCCGCGTCGTCCGCGTGAAAGATCTTTCTCGCGCCTCCGGCCCGCCAGGCTTCGGCCCGGCGGGCCGGAGGCGTTTCGCGCAACGGCCTATGGCCGACTCTCTCCGCCTTACGGCACAGCCCTCCCCGGCCGGCGCGGAGGATCGCGGTCAGACGCTCTCCAGGAGCCGCGCCGCCTCCGGAACACCTTGCGAGATGTCCTGCACGGTGAAGTGCCCGAGGGCCGTCACCACAGCGCGAGCGATCATACGGTCGATCGACACCAGGGACTTCTGGACGGACCGGCCCGTGACACATGACGGATCGGGGCCGTGCAGTCCGAGCACGGGTTCGTCGCCCTGAAGGAGCAGCCATACCTGTGCGAGCGTGATCTGGGCGGGGTCGGCTGCCAGTTCCCAGCCGCCGTTCACGCCGGACCGGGACCGGACCAGCCCCGCGTTCCGCATCGGTCCGAGCACGCGGCGTACATAGACCGGGTTGACATTGGCACTCTTGGAGAGTTCCTCGGAACTCACGGCGTGGCCATCGGTGGCGAGTGTCAGGATGACCAGTACGTGCGCGGCGACGGCGAACTGGGTGTTTGTGGAGCGGGCCATTACCCCATCTTGCCATTTTTGTCACCACCGTGGCTACAGGCGCCAGGCGCCCGCCCGGGAACCCGAGAAGAACTACGCAGACGTGGGAACAGGCGAACACGATGTGCGCACCCTCGGTCGACCCCCTGCGCATCTGTCGCCCCGCGTCGGTGCGAGTGAGGAAGGCGCATGAGCATCAGGGACGCCGTCCATCAGCTTCTACACCCCGAAGGACATGCCGACGCCGGTTCGCGAAGCCGGCTTCACAGGCTCGGGCATGTGTCGGGAGCCGTGCTCGCCCGCACACGCTCGTGGAGGCGCTGCGCGAGCTGCCGAAGGTGCAGGCCCGGCGTAAGCCCGGCCCCGAGCACATCGACGCGTCGCTGCTGGACGGCACGTGCTGCAGACGATCGCCAGCCGGATCACGCTGAACGGGATCACCGGGCCGTCACCACGCATTTCCGGTACCGAGCCCGCCGCCCGTCGTCGGACTCACCCAGGACCAGCCGGACGCGCTGCGGGAGTTGAGCCGGAGTGTGCGTGACCACGACCGGCGGTTCCGTGGTCGGGCGCGCGAGCGATCGAGTAGCTCTGCACGGCCGACTCCGGCCGACGGACTGGGGTCTGACGGACCTGATGAGCACCGGGAACAGGGGACAGGGCCCCGGCCTGGTGGCGGGGCCCTGAAGGTCTGTGCGGGACGGAGGGGAGCGCTACACGTAGCGGTCCATGGGCTCCGCGACGTATGTGCGTCGGGCGTTGCGCACGCCTTCTGCATCCTGACGCTGGCGATCATGGGGTGCTCGCCGGCGGGCAGGCCGGCCGGCGAGCTACGGCATGTACTGCTCGTCGGCGCTCAGGGTACCTGCACGCGCTCGCCGGTGAGGACGATGCGGACCTCGATGTCGGGGGCGAGGCGGGCGACGGCGTCGGCGTAGTGGCGGGGGTCGGGGTCGGTCTTGGTCATCATCCGGTCGCCGAGGCGGCCGCTGTGGAAGGCGTAGTGGTGCGGGATCGCCAGGGTGGGGCGCAGCGCCGCGGTCAGACCGGCGGCTTGTTCGGCGTCCATGACGAACTGCCGCATGCCGAGTGGGCGGACGCACAGGCCGTTGGTCGGCAGGATGGTGAGGTCGACGGGGCCGATCCGGTCAGGGATGGTGTCGAGTTCGGGGACGCGTAGCGAGTCGCCGCCGAAGAACACGGTGCGGCCTTTGGCCTGGAGGACGAAGGTCACCTCGTGGACGCCGTGCTCGCCGGGGGTCGCGGTCACCACCAGGGGGCCGACGGTCGTCGCCTCCCATGCCTCGATGGCGCGGACGTCACGGAAGCCCTTGGCGCGGGCGATGGTCGCGACGGTGCCGGGGCCGATCAGCGGGACGGAGAGGTCGAAGCCGCCGTCGAGCAGAGCGTCGAGGTCGCAGTGGTCGTAGTGCTCGTGGCTGACGACGACTGCGTCGATCCGGCCGAGGCCGGCGACGGTCGTGGCGAGCTGTTCGCCGGGGTGGTAGGTGGCGGTCTCGGTGAACCAGGGGTCGGTGAGGATCCGGGTCTCGCCGATCTCGATCAGCTGGCAGGCGTGCCCGATCCGGGTCACGGCAAGGGGGGTGTTCATGGTTTCTCCTGCTCTTGGGGGGTCGCCGATTGTCCGGGTGGGTCAGGTGCCGAGGTCGAGGTCGAGGATGGCGCCGAGGAGTTCTTCGGGGGTCTCCAGCTGCGGGAGGTGGCCGGTGCGGGGCAGCAGGGTGAAGGCAGCGCCGGGGATGGCGGCGGCGTAGGCGCGGCCGTAGTCGGGGGTGACGATGCCGTCGCTCTCGCCCCAGATGACGTGGACGGGCAGATGGAGGCCGGCCAGCCGGCCGGTAAGCGTCGGGTCGGACATCGTGGGGCCCGTGTAGCCGATCAGGGCCTGGAGGTCGGGGCTCGGCCCGGCCTGGCCGGCGGGCGGAACGGGTGCCTTGCGCGGGTCGTGGAAGGAGTGGGTGCTGATCTGCTGCGGTGTCATGCCGGCGAGGTTGGTCATGGGGTGGCCGTCCACCTCGATGCCGACGCCGTCGATGATGACGGCGCCGCTGACGCGCGGGCTTTCCTGCAGGGCGATCTCGGCGGCGAGCCAGCCGCCGAAGGAATTGCCGACGACGGTGACGTCGGTGAGGTCGAACTCCTCCAGCAGCGCGACGTATGCGCGGGCCAGCGCGGTGACGCCGGTGAGGCCGTCGGCCTTGGGGGTACCGCCGAATCCGGGGTGGGTCGGCAGCAGCACCCGGGCGTGGGCGCGCTCGGCGAGGAGGTCGGCGAAGCCGGCCATGGTGGGCATGCCGCCGCCTCCGTGCAGGAGCAGGAAGGGGCGGGTGCGGTCGCGGTCCTGGACGGTCATCTCGACCGGTCCGGCGGGGGACGCGACGGTGTAGCCGGAGGTGCGGGCGGGCCGGAGGGAACCGGCCAAAACGGGGGCGCTCATCGTCTTCCATCTCCTTGCAAGACAGCTTGCTTATATAAGGAACCTTAGATCAGGCCTCGTATCTAAGCAACCTTGGATCGGAAGTAGACTTGGGCCATGCGCGAACCCTCCGATGTCGGCCTGGCCGTCAAGCGTCTCCAGCACCGGCACCAGCGCGCCGCCAGCCGGGCGCTGGCGCCGCTCGGCCTGTCGCTGGTCCAGTGGGACACCCTGCGGCATCTGCACGCCAAGCCCGACGCCTCGCTTCACGACCTGGCCGTGCTGACCTTCCAGACCGACCAGTCCTTCGGATCGCTGGCCGCCCGCATGGCCGAGCGCGGCCTGATCGAGCGGGTACCGGGCCCCGGGCGCGCCGTCCGCCACCGGCTCACCGAGGAAGGCGCACGGCTGCTGGCCGAGGGCCAGACCGTGCTCGACGCCATCACCACGACCTCGTTCAGCGCCCTCACGCCCGACCAGCTCGACCAGCTCGGCGCCCTCCTCGACATCGCCCTTGGGCCCAACCCCACTGCCTGACCCCCACCACCCGGCGTTCCGCCAGGGGATCGCAACGGGGATGTCACCGCCCACCTGCATCCGGGACAAGGGGCAGCAACTGCGCCTTCACATCGCTGTGTGCCGCGGACGCCGCCAGGTCCACCTGGCCGAACCAGCGCGCCACGGTCTGCACGGCGCTGGATTGTTCGGGATTGTGCCCACTCCACGGTGCAAGGCGGTAGTCGACGACGGCTGCCGCATCCGCCGCATGAGGGCCGAGCGGCCCGTCTCACGCCTACGGCGTGGCGACGGGGCCCAGGGACGCGGCCGTCAGGCAGTAGTGTCCGGGTGCGTGAGATTCGCCCCGGTGCCCGGGTGGAACACGTGGGCCTTGGCCATGTCGACGCGGAGTTCCACGGTTTGACCCTCACGGGCCCGGGTCGCGGCGTCGAGACGGGCCACGATCTGAGGGCTGGCCTCGAAGCCGGTGTCACGTACGCCCGCGTCCGCGGCGAGTTCCTCGAGTTCGGACGACTTCGCGGCCGCGCCCTCAGCGGTGAAGTAGACGAATACGTCGGAGCCCAGAGACTCCAGCACGTCGACGGTCGCGGTGAAGCGAGGGCGCCCCCGTTCGTTCGCCAGCTCCGCGTCCTCGAAGGCCTCGGGCCGGAGGCCGACGATGACGTCACGGGGTGCGTTCTGCCGCTCCAGTGCCTGGCGCGTACGGTCGTCCAGGGGCAGCTCGCCCAGGGGGGAGCGCAGGGTGTCGCCCTCCAGGGCCGCCGTCACAAAGTTCATCGCGGGGGAGCCGATGAAGCCCGCGACGAAGAGGTTACGGGGGTGGTCGTAGAGCTGTGCGGGTGTGCCGATCTGCTGAACCAGGCCCTGCCGCATGACCACGACCCGGTCGCCGAGGGTCATGGCCTCGGTCTGGTCGTGCGTGACGTACACGGTCGTCGTGCCCAGTCGCCGTTGCAGGCGGGCGATCTGGGTGCGCATCTGCACCCGCAGTTTGGCGTCCAGGTTGGACAGCGGCTCGTCCATCAGGAACGCCTTGGGGTCGCGGACGATCGCTCGTCCCATGGCCACTCGCTGGCGCTGGCCGCCCGAGAGGTTGGCCGGCTTCCGGTCCAGGTGCTCGGTCAGGTCGAGTACCCGGGCGGCCTCCTCGACCTTGCTGTCGATGACGGCCTTGTCGACCTTGGCCAGGCGCAGGGGGAAGCCCATGTTGTCGCGGACGGTCATGTGCGGGTACAGGGCGTAGCTCTGGAACACCATGGCGATGTCGCGCTCTTTGGGAGTGAGGTCGTTGACGACCTTGCCGCCGATACGCAAGTGGCCCTCGGTGATGTCCTCCAGCCCGGCGATCATGTTCAGGGTGGTGGACTTCCCGCATCCGGACGGTCCGACGAGGATGACGAACTCGCCGTCGGCGATGCGGAGGTTGACGTCCTTCACCGCGAGGGATCCGTCGGGAAAACGCTTGGTGACTCCCTCAAGAACGATCTCGGCCATGGGTGGTGCCTCCTTGCCTTCCAGGTGCGGGGTGTCGCGGTGCGGGTGGCTGCGCGCCGGTGGCCGGCCGGGGTAGGGGTGGCCTGTCAGCCCTTGACCGCTCCGGAGGTGAGACCGGCGACGATGCGCCGTTGGAAGAGCAGGACGAAGACAACGATCGGAATGGTGATCACCACGGCGGCGGCGGCGATCGACCCGGTGGGCTGTTGGAACTGCGAGCTTCCGGTGAAGAACGCGATGGCCGCCGGCACGGTGCGTGCGCTCTGCGTGGAGGTCAGCGAGATCGCGAACAGGAAGTCGTTCCAGCAGAAGATGAAGACCAGGATAGCCGTGGTGAATACGCCGGGGGCCGCCAGTGGCACGATGACCAGCCGGAATGCCTGGGCGGGCGAGGCGCCGTCCATCTTGGCGGCCCTTTCGAGATCCCAGGGAATCTCGCGGAAGAAGGCCGACAGGGTGTAGAGCGCCAGCGGCAGGGAGAACGTCATGTACGGAATGATCAGTCCCAGCCAGGTGTCGAAGATGCCGAGGATCCGCTCGATGTTGAACAGCGGCGACACCAGCGAGATCGGCGGGAACGTGGCGATCAGCAGCGACATGCCGATCAGGACCTGCTTGCCGGGGAAACGCAGTCGGGCCACCGCGTAGGCGGCCATGGTGCCCAGTACCACCGCGATCGCTGTCGCGATCAGCGCGATGCCGATGGAGTTGATGAGGGCGCGGGTGAACTCGGAGGTGTCGAAGATGCCGCGGTAGTTCTCCCAGGTCCACTTCGAGGGGATGTAGTCGCCGTCCGTCAGGGTGCTGGGGTCCTTGAACGACAGCGAGGCGATCCACCCCACCGGGAACAGGGCGTACAGCACCACCACCACGTTCAGGACCGCCCAGCGGGCGGCGTGTGCCTTGCCGACGGCTGCCATCAGCGCTTCACCTCCGCGCCTGGCGCGGCGGCGCCGAACAGTTTGATGAAGGCGAACGCGATGATCCCGACGCAGAGGAAGATCAGCACGGAGATGGCCGATCCGACGCCCAGGTTCAGCGCGGTGAACAGGTTGTGGTAGCCGAGGATCGACAGGGAGCCGGTGCCCTGGGCTCCTGAGGTCATGATGTAGACGTTGTCGAAGATGCGGAACGCGTCGAGAGTGCGGAACAGCAGTGCCACCAGGATCGCCGGTTTCATCAGCGGCAGTACCACCTTGGTGAAGCGTTGCCAGGCGTTGGCTCCGTCCACCATGGACGCCCTGAGGGTTTCCTCGGGGACCAGAGCGAGGCCCGCGAGCAGCAGCAGGGCCATGAACGGGGTGGTCTTCCACACCTCCGCGAGGATGATCAGCCACAGCGCGGGCCACTGCTCCGTCAGCGGAGCCTCACCGCTGGGCAGCAGGCCTGCGAGGTATCCGAGGTCCGGCGTCCAGGCGTACTGCCACGAGAACGCGGCGACGACCGTGACGATCCCGTAGGGGATGAGGACCGAGGTGCGGACGGTGCCGCGCCCGAAGATCGTGCGGTGCATCACGAGCGCGAGCCCCATGCCGAGGACCAGTTCGATGGTCACGGAAACCGCGGTGATGAAGAGCGTCACCCAGAAGGCATCCCACCAGAACGGGGAGGACAGGACCGCCCCGTAGTTGCTGAATCCCACGAACTTCGCCTGTGCGGGGAAGCGCAGGTCGTATCGCTGGAGCGACAGGTAGACGGCGTATCCGATGGGGTACGCGGTGACGGCCACCATGACGACGACGGCCGGCGCGCACAGCAGCCAGCCAAGCCGGCGTTCCTGGCGTGCGCCCCCGGACGGTGCCGCCTGGTCCTTGCCCGGTTGCTTCGCCTCGGGGGGCTGTGGGGCCCCGGCCGGTTCGGCCTGCATGCTCATGCCGGGCCGCCGGGGGAGGAGGTCCGCGCGCTCGGCCGCGGGGGTCTGGGCCGGTGCGGGTAGTGGTGGGTCACGGGATCACACCCTTGGACTGGAGAGCCTGGTCGATCTGGTCTCTGATGGTGGCGACCGAACTCTCCGGGTCGATCGAGGCCGGGGGAGACAGCGTGTGGGAAACCGCGATCGACACGTTCTGGTATGCCGGGGTGATCGGACGCACGCTCGCCGACTGCAGGGCTGCCAACACGTCTTTGGCGAACGGGTAGTTCTTGATGAACGAGGGCTCGTCGTACAGGCTGCGCATGGTGGGCGGCAGGCCGCCCTTGAGCGCCGCCGTGAGCTGGTTCTCGCGGTTGCGCAGACACAGCGCCGCCTCGAAGGCAGGCCCGGGGTTGCGCGAGAAGGCGCTCACGGCGAGGTCGATGCCGCCGATGGTGGGCCGTGACGGGCGGTCGGCGTCGGTCCTCGGGTAGGGCGCCCAACGGAAGCTCTTGAACAGCTTCGGGTTGTTCGCTTTCATCGACGGATAGACGAACGGGTAGTTGATCTCGAACGCCGCCGTCCCGGACTCCATGGCGAGGCGGTTCTGGTCCTCCATCTGGTTGGGCAGAGAGGGGTCCGCAGCCGGGGAGGCTGCGAGGTCGCGCATGACCTGGGCGGCCCGTACACCGGGTGGGCCGAGCGAGGGCTCGGTGGCGTTCCTGTTGAGGATGGAGCCGCCCGCACTGTTGATCAAGCTGTTGAACCAGACGGTGAGGCCCTCGTACTGGGCGCCCTGGATCTCCACGAAGTGCGGTTTGCCCTGCCGGGCGAGAGCGCGGGCCATGGTCTGCATCTGGGCCCAGGTCTGGGGCGGGGTGGGCACCAGGTCGCTGCGGTACCAGAGGAGTTGGGTATTGGTGTTGTACGGGACGGCGTACAGCTTGTGTTTCCAGGTGGCCGTCTGGAGGGGTACGCGCAGGGTGCCCTGGGTTGCTTGCCGCTTGGCCGGCCCAGTCCACTCGCGGATCCAGCGGGCCTCCGCGAACTCCGCTGCCCACGTCACGTCCAGTCCCATGATGTCGACCGAGCTGTCCGCGGCCGCGAGCCTGCGCACCAGTTGCTCTCGCTGGCCGTCGGCGGCGCGTGGCAGCCGGTTGTAAACGATCCTGTAGCGGCCGCCGGACGCCTGACTGCACTTGTCGGCGGCCTGCTGCAGCGCGCCGGAGTCGTCCGGGAAGTTGTACCAGTTCAGGGTGGTCTTGCCGCTTGCCTCGCCGTCACCGCCGCAGCCTGCCAACAACGAGGCGAGCAGTGGCAGCGCGGCGAACACCCGCAGTCTCCGCGTTCTCCTGAGCCGCGCTCCTCGGGCAGCTGGCCGCGGCCAGCGGACCGTCCGGAAGCCGGACTTCGGGTGCACTCGCTCCACACCTCGCTCCCGGGGGCTCGACCGTCACAGGACTCACACCGCGGCGGTTCTCTTGCCCGAGGACGCTAAAGGCCCCAGAAAGCAATATCAAGAACATTCGACACTAATCCGCCATCTGGGCCACGTCTCGTGGCCCTGCCCGACCGTAGATCACTTCCGGCCTGCCGCCACCAGCTTCGGACCCGGCACGGGCAACAACGGCTCGATGAGCGACCACAGGTTTCGGGTTGTCGTCGGGGAGTGACGGTTCATGATCCCTGCGGTATGCCGGTGGC